>CAYSCE010000375.1:0-3059 GCA_964429475.1 uncultured Bacteroidaceae bacterium
CAGACAACAATAGGCTGCTTCAATACAACTGTTGGGGCAATATCTTCAACTACATGGGCTGCCAACGACCATCTGTTTGTCGTTGGAAATGGTTCTTCATTTTCATCGCGCGGAAATGCACTTACCCTGTACAAAAACGGCAACATGACCATTTCGGGAACACTCACACAAAGCAGTGATGTTCGCCTGAAAACCAATATACGTCCGGTTACCGGAGTACTTGCCCAGATTCAGGAAGTGCAACCCCTCTATTATGAATTTAAAAACAAGGAGCAACATCCCGAGGGTACACAACTCGGATTTTCTGCTCAGGAAATCCGCCTCAACTGGCCGGAACTGGTAAGAGAAGATCCCAACGGATATCTTTCGGTGGATTATGCCGGAATGTCTGCGGTGCTTCTTCAGGCTGTGAAAGAGCAACAGGTGATGATTAACGAAATGAAAAAGGAAATTGAACTTCTTAAAAAACAATAATATGAAAACACTGCTTGTTTTAACACTAATGATCGCTTCGTTTGGGCTTATGAATGCTCAGGAAGTCATTTCAACCGCGGGAGATGTGAACGAAGCCGGAGGATACTCATTAAGCTGGACTCTGGGCGAAACCATCTCGGGAACCGCAACGGGCAGCAGCCATATTCTCACACAGGGATTCCAGCAACCGTGGATGACAATAACATCGATCGAAACGCCTGATGAAACGCCACTGCTTGTTTATCCCAATCCTGTAGATCAATGGCTCACCATAGAGGGAACGCTTTCCGGCTCTACAATCTATATGTACGATATGTCGGGCAAACAAGTGCTCTCAGAGGCAGGCACAGACAATCAGGTAAACCTTATTTGTTCGGATCTGACTCCGGGAACATATCTCCTGTCTGTCATTCTTCAGAATGGAACCACACGAAATTTCCGCATTTTAAAAAACCAATAAATCAGAAAACATGAAAACTTTTTTTCTAATAACGCTTTGTCTTGCGCTTTATGTTTCAGTTTCAGCGCAAAGTCCACAGATGTTCAAATATCAGGCTGTGCTCAGAAACAGCTCAGGTGCCATCGTTCCAAATGAGCCGGTATCGGTCAGGTTTACAATACTTCAGGGAGCTGCTGCAACAACAACCGTGTATTCTGAAACCCAGTCACTGACCACCGATGCCAATGGATTGCTCAATACTGCCATTGGTTCCGGAACACCTGTTTCAGGTGCTATATCAAGCATTGACTGGGCGGCCGGTCCTGCTTATCTCCATGTTGAAACTGATCCGGGAAATAGCGGTACGTATACAGACTTTGGTTCCAGTCAGCTGCTGAGTGTCCCTTATGCCATGTATGCCGAAAGCGCGGGAAATACATTCAGCGGTGATTACAACGATCTTTTAAATAAACCTGATTTCACCGGCTGGGATGTCAATGCAAGTAATGATTTCGATGGCCAGTATGGCAGTCTTTCAGGTGCTCCAACCAATGTAAGTTCTTTTGTCAACGATGCTGGTTATCTTACTTCATACACTGAAACAGATGGTGATGTCACCAATGAGTTGCAGCTTCTGAGCATCAGCAACGACACCATTTATCTTACAAACGGAGGTTTTGTCAAACTGCCGGCAGGCTTCGATGGGCAGTACAGCAGTCTTTCCGGTGCACCGGCAAACGTAAGTGCATTTACAAATGATGCAGGGTATATTACCGAGGAAATAGACACAACCGATGAAATACAGACTCTTTCCATCAGTAATGACACTCTTATGATTTCATCCGGAAATGCAATCAAACTGCCCGGCATGAAAATTACAGAATTTGTAATTCCAACAGCATTTGTAAATACATACACTGCGACCACAAATCTGGAATATTTTAAGATTGGAGATATTGGCACTTTCAATAAAGAAAATGACAACACGTTGCTGGAGCTTATTATGAATTGTCATGTCGTTGTATCATCCTATTCAGGCACCAACGGTCTGTATTTTCAGGTCCGGATTGATGATCAGCCCACCAGTTTCGGCAAAATGGAATTTGTGGCATTCAACCCTAATAGTGCGTATACTTATTTTACTCCAACCGGATTTTTCCCCGGCATCTCCTCCGGACAACATACCATCTCCGTATGGGCCGGTATTTACTGGGCAGGAGGAACTGTTACAGGAGTTATGGTAAATCCTGGTGGATACAACTTTGCATCAAGAATGATGGTAAAAGAATTCTCAGGCACATACTGATTTTTGTAAGCCTTTCAGAAAAAAATCAACGTCTTTTCCTCCGGACCGGTGAAAACCCTTGTGGCTTTGCGAATACCGTCCGGGGGATTTTTTATCAGAAGGGATAACCGATTCCGAAGCTCAGGTTTGCGCCGACAGGTTTTTCGAATCCGACCCATCGCTCTCCTTCTGGTTTTGCGGGGTCGCGCATTTTCAGAGCGCCGTCGATTCTGAAAATGAAGAAATCGAAATCGAGACGGAGCCCGAATCCGGCACCAATGGCAAATTGTTCAAAGCACTCGGGAATATGGATTTCGCCCCCGGGAAATTCATCGCTGGCGTTTTTAAGCCATACGTTGCCGGCATCGACAAACAGGGCTCCGTTGAACCAACTTATGATGGGGAAGCGGTATTCGAGGTTCAGGACAAAACTGATGTCGCCGGTGCGATCGAAATTGCTTGAATCTGGATCGATATAGGTTCCCGGGCCAAGCGAACGGAATTTCCATGCGCGGATATCGTTGGAGCCGGAAGCCGAATAACTTTTTTCGAAAGGTAACATGGCGCTGTTGCCATTGGGATTACCCCAGCCTATAAAAGTCCGGTACACCATCATGGTTTTATTTGGCCAGGGGTGGTAATGGCGCAAATCAAGTTCATATTTTTGGTATTGCGAATAGTTGATGCCCAGCACCCTGATAACTTCACCATCCTGCCAATGGTTGGTTTTGTTGCCAAGCCACAATAAAGCGCCGGCCTGTTCGAAGGTGAATTTCCAGAAAGTATAGGGACGGTTTTTTCGTTTTGTCTGATTGTTTGATATTACAGTTAAACCGCAACCGGGAATAAAGTGATCTTCGT
>CAYSCE010000376.1:0-3049 GCA_964429475.1 uncultured Bacteroidaceae bacterium
CCATGATTTCCTCCTGTTTGCGTATGCTCTCCTTGTGAACAAGCTGCAAAATCTGCAAAAGAAACTCCCTGCCAAGGCCAAGTTTGGAACCTATATTCAGCCGGTCAAAGATGATATCGGCCCAACGCCGGATTTGCAACACCGTTATGTTGTTTTCGCGCTTGTATTGGCCAATCTCTTCAACAATTCTCATTCTTTTAGCCAGAATATCAAGCAGTTCGGCATCAATTTTATCGATTTCGCGGCGCAGTTGCTCCAGTAATGTCTCAAACTCCGGAGTTCCCGATGCCTGTCGAACAGTCAATGAATTTATAAGTTCAGATAGCTGGTCAGGGGTAACCTGCTGATCGGCATCAGTGAGCGCTGCAGATGGATTGATGTGCGATTCAATCATCAAACCGGCCATTCCGAGGTCGAGCGCTTTTTGCGAAACGTCGTGCAACAGGTCGCGCCGTCCGCTAATGTGACTTGGATCGCAGATCACCGGCAAACCCGGCATCAGTCGCTGCAATTCTATCGGTATCTCCCACATTGGCTGATTGCGGTAAAGGGCATGCTTGTAAAAATAAAAACCCCTGTGTACAGCGGCTATCTTCGATATACCGGCTTTGCTAAGCCGTTCGATGGCCCCAAGCCATAGTTTTACATCAGGATTTAACGGATTTTTCACCAACACCGGAACGTTTGAGCCTTGCAGTGTATCACAGAGCTCCTGCACAGTAAATGGATTGACCACCGTACGCGCACCAAACCAAAAGATATCTATACCATGCTTTAATGCAGCCTCAATATGTGCCGGTTTTGCTACTTCAACGGCCGTCAACAGGCCGGTTTCAGCTTTTGCTTCCTGAAGCCATTTCAGGCCTTCGATGCCAACACCTTCAAAACCGGCGGGACGAGTACGAGGTTTCCAGATTCCTGCCCTGAACACTTTCACCTGAGGGATTTTTGCCAGTCCGTGGGCAGTTTCCATAACCTGCTCAAATGACTCGGCACTACACGGACCACTGATAACCAATGGTTTATCACCCACAGGAAACCAGTTTTCTAATTTTTTGGTTGTAAGATTGTTATTCATGAGTGCTTCAGGTAAAATTAGAACATTTAACTGTTATTAGTGTTTGCAGGTAGTACAATTTTCGCCCGCAGCGCGGTATTTCGCTAACTGTGCTCCAAAACATAATTATTGCTAAATTTGCTAACTGCAACCAGGTTTACACAAAGAACTAATAGTGAATATCTTATGAGTGAGACGAAGAGAACGAAGATTGCACAGGTGTTGAAATATCCTGCTGAATCAGAAATCGGGAATACCATTTATATTAAAGGCTGGGTACGCACCAAACGCGGTAATAAAAATGTAGCATTTATTGCAGTGAATGACGGTTCGACCATCAACAGCATTCAGGTTGTTGCCGACCTTGCCAGCTTTTCAGAGGAACTGATGAAACTGGTTACAACCGGCTCGTGTATTTCGGTAAACGGCATCCTGGTTGAATCTCCCGGTTCGGGCCAGGCTGTAGAAATCCACGCAAGAGACATTGAAGTTTATGGCACAGCCGATGCCGAAACATATCCATTACAGAAAAAAGGTCACACCCTCGAATTTCTCCGCGAAATCGCCCATCTCCGTCCACGTACCAACACATTCGGTGCTGTTCTGCGAATTCGTCATCATGTTGCCTTCGCCATTCATAAGTATTTCAACGACAAAGGCTTCTATTACCTCCACACACCCATAATCACCGGCAGCGATGCCGAAGGCGCAGGAGCAATGTTTCATGTAACTACGCTTGATCTCAACAATATTCCGAAAACTGCTGAAGGTGAGGTCGATTTCAAAGAGGATTTCTTTGGAAAGAGCACCAATCTTACCGTTTCCGGACAACTTGAAGGCGAATTGGGAGCGCTGGCTCTTTCAGAAGTTTACACTTTTGGACCTACATTCCGTGCCGAGAACAGCAATACACCGCGCCATCTTGCCGAGTTCTGGATGATTGAGCCTGAAATGGCCTTCTATGACATCACTGATAATATGAACCTGGCCGAAGATTTCGTTAAATATATCATCAGGCATGTACTCGATCATTGTTACGATGATCTGGAGTTTCTGCAAAAGATGTACGACAACGAGCTGATTCCCAGGCTCAACTTCGTTATTGAAAATGATTTTGAACGTCTTCCCTACACCCGGGCCATTGAAATACTCACTGTATCAAAGCAAAAATTTGAGTTCCCGGTTTCCTGGGGAATCGACCTGCAGGCTGAACATGAACGTTACCTCGTTGAACAACATTTCAAAAAGCCGGTTATTCTCACTGATTACCCGAAAGAAATCAAAGCGTTCTATATGAAGCAGAACGAAGATGGGAAAACCGTGAGAGCGATGGACGTGCTTTTCCCCAGGATTGGAGAGATTATCGGCGGATCGCAGCGTGAAGAAAATTACGAAAAGCTCATGGCAAGGATTACTGAATTAGGAATACCCGAAAAAGACATGTGGTGGTATCTCGAAACACGCAAGTTCGGAACCGCTCCGCACAGCGGATTTGGCCTGGGATTTGAACGAATGATACTATTCGTAACCGGAATGGCAAATATCCGGGATGTTATTCCATTCCCGAGAACTCCGCAAAATGCTGAGTTTTAGTCATTCAACATAATGTTCACCATTTCAAAATCCTTCAAAAGGAAATCTTTCTGCTATCTTAACAGATTGTTACCCGTTACTTTTATAAATAAATTTGATTAACCTATAAATAATACCTCTATAAATGCTCAACCAGCGATTACAGCAACGCATGTTGCAGAAGCTTTCTCCGCAGCAGATACTGCTGATGAAGCTTTTACAGATACCATCGCTGGCACTTGAACAGAGAATCAAGCAGGAAATTGAAGAAAACCCCGTGCTGGAAATATCTGACGAATTTGAGGATGCCCCCTCAGAAGATGCAGATAATGAACTGGATGGATCATCTACAGCTGAAACTGATAATGATGACGGGCCGGACAACGATATTGATATTGCCGATTACCTTGATGATGATGA
>CAYSCE010000377.1:0-3046 GCA_964429475.1 uncultured Bacteroidaceae bacterium
GGTAGCGGCCTGCAATATCAAGCGCAATTTTTTCAAGTTTAGCAATAAGTTCATCGTTGAGAACGCCTTTGCGAAGTTCGCTCAGCAAGTCGCTATGATGATCTTCGAGATGGTGCAGATATTCGTGTTCGAAATTTTTCACTTGTTTTACGGGAACATTTTTCAGCAATCCGCGTGTACCGGCAAAGATGATGGCAACCTGCTGTTCGACCGACATTGGCGAATATTGAGGTTGTTTCAGGATCTCGACGTTGCGGATACCTTTATCGAGAACGGCCTTGGTAGCGGCGTCGAGGTCAGATCCGAATTTCGAGAACGCTTCGAGTTCGCGGAACTGCGCCTGATCGATTTTAAGCGTACCGGCAATTTTCTTCATGGCCTTGATTTGCGCATTACCACCTACGCGGCTTACCGAAATACCTACGTTGATAGCAGGACGGATACCCGAGTTGAAAAGGTTTGTTTCGAGGAAAATCTGACCGTCGGTAATGGAAATCACGTTGGTTGGAATATACGCTGAAACGTCACCAGCCTGGGTTTCAATAATCGGAAGCGCAGTCAGAGAGCCGCCTCCCTTAACCAGATGTTTAATGCTGTCGGGCAGATCGTTCATTTGTCTGGCGACTTCGTCACTCTTAATAACTTTGGCAGCGCGTTCAAGCAAACGTGAGTGGAGATAGAAAACATCGCCGGGATATGCTTCACGTCCCGGTGGGCGACGCAGCAGCAATGAAACTTCGCGGTAAGCAACGGCCTGTTTCGACAAGTCGTCGTAGATAGCCAGAGCGGGACGTCCTGTGTCGCGGAAATATTCACCGATGGCGGCACCTGCGTATGGAGCGTAGAACTGCAGAGCAGCCGGCATCGAAGCAGTGGCCGAAATAATTACGGTGTAGGGCATAGCGCCTTTTTCTTCGAGTGTTTTTGCAATCTGCGCAACGGTCGAACCTTTTTGTCCGATGGCTACATAGATACAATAAACCGGATTGCCTTTTTCGTAATTCTCGCGCTGATTGATAATGGTGTCAATAGCAATGGCAGTTTTACCTGTCTGACGGTCACCAATAATAAGTTCGCGCTGTCCACGTCCGATGGGGATCATGGCATCGATGGCTTTGATACCGGTTTGCAGCGGTTCGGTCACCGGCTGACGGAAAATAACGCCCGGAGCTTTGCGCTCGAGCGGCATTTCGAACAATTCGCCCTGGATAGGACCTTTGCCGTCGATGGGTTCACCAATGGTATTGATTACACGACCCAGAAGACCTTCGCCAACCATAATTGAAGCGATGGTGCCTGTACGTTTTACCACATCACCTTCATTCAGGTTTTTGGTGTCACCAAGCAATACGATACCAACATTATCGGTTTCAAGATTAAGAACAATTCCTTTTAATCCTGTTTTTTCAAATTCGACCATTTCGCCGGCACGGGCGTTGCTGAGTCCGTACACACGTGCGATACCGTCCCCGATTTCAAGTACAGTTCCGGTTTCTTCGAGATTACTTCCAAGATTCATCCCCGAAATCTGTTGCCGGAGAATGGCGGTTACTTCCGATGGTTTTATTTCTGCCATATATACCCTTGTTTAAAATCCTTTTTCGTAAATATTAGTTTGAAAATCGCGTTTGATTTTCAGTATTTTGTTTCTGAGCGAAGCATCGTACATATTGTCACCAAAGCGTACTACAAATCCACCCAATAATGATGGATTGATTTTACTGGTGGTGCTTGGTTTCAACCCTGTCAGCTCCGCAATTCTTTTTTCAATCTGAGCCACCACAGCATTGTTTAGCGTAACAGCCGATAAGAGTTCAACCTCAATAATGCCGTCTTTTTCGCGGCAGAGAGTAATGAATTCGCGTGCAGTTTCGAGCATGAAATTCTCGCGTCCCTGTTGGATAACCAGATTCAGAAAGCGGATGCTGAGTTCATTGAAATCATTTCCAAACAAAGCAGCAATCACTTTCTTTTTCAAAACCGGCTTTACCACAGGGCTGCGCAACAGCTGTCTGAATTCAGGCACCTGCTCGCACGAAATAATCACTGACCGCATATCCTGTTCAACAGCCGGTAAAATATTCATTTCATCGGCCAGCTGAAAAAGCGCGCGTGCATATCGTTTTGGGATCTGAGAGTTATTCATGACCGCGCTTAGTTAAATGAAATTTCACCAGCCATTTTCTGAGCCAGAGCCTGCTGTTTGGCATCGCCGGAAAGATTTTCCTGCAGAATTTTTTCAGCAATTTCGAGAGAGAGGACTGCTACCTGATTTTTAAGTTCGGTAATGGCAGCCATTTTTTCGAAATGGATATTTTCCTGAGCTGCAGCAAGAATGCGTTCGGTTTCTTCGCGGGCTTTAGCGCCGGCTTCTTCCACAATTTTATCACGCATTTTGCGTGCTTCGGCCAGAATAATATCGCGTTCTTTCTGTGCTTCTTTCAGCAACTGTTCGTTGTTTGCCTGCATCTGTGCCATTTCCAGACGTGCCTTTTCGGCAGCCTGTAATGCATTGTCGATGGCTTCGTTGCGCTTGCGTATGGCTCCAACAATGGGTTTCCATGCAAATTTTGAAAGAATAAACACCAGCAGCAGAAAAACTACTGTTGTCCAGAAAACCAATCCAAGTCCGGGTGTTGTCAACATATATGGTTCTTGTTTGAGTTAATGTTAAAAAGCCCCTTTGCCAACCGCAGGGGGCTTTATTTTCGAAAATTACTTTGCGATGAGCGCCACAACAACTGCAAAAAGGGCAACGCCTTCTACAAGAGCTGCTGCGATGATCATGGCTGTCTGGATTTTACCAGTAGCTTCGGGCTGACGGGCAATGGCGTCCATGGCTGAGCCACCGATACGACCAATTCCGAGTCCTGCGCCGATAACGGCTAATCCTGCTCCGATTCCTGCATACAACATAGTGTTTCTATTTTAGGTTAAACAAAAGTTTCAATGATGTTCGGCTTCCTGAACGGCCAGGCCGATAAATAAAGAAGTGAGAAGAGTGAAAATATACGCCTGCAGCGCGGCAACCAGCAATTCAAGTACG
>CAYSCE010000378.1:0-3024 GCA_964429475.1 uncultured Bacteroidaceae bacterium
CGGATATAATTCTTTAATCCCCGGCCCTTCATACCGGCAAATGTGTGTGCAACTTCAGCATCGAAGCCGATTCCGGCTACACTGAAAAATGGCCGGTCATTCAGAAAGCCAACATCAATGGCTAAGGTTTTTTCACCAAAAGCTACATTCAGTGCAGTCTGAGGTTTTGCCGGGAGTTTTAAATGCCGGGCAAGCCCGTTGCCACTGCCTCGCGGCACAATACCGAGCGAAATTCCTGGTTTCCCAATTAAGGCGCTGGCAACCTCATTCAACGTTCCATCGCCTCCAACCACTACAAAATGGTTATATCCCGCGCCCATGGCTTCGTTTGCAAGAATGTAGCCATGCCCGCGATACTGTGTTATGGCTATGTCGCATTTCAGATGGTTTGCATCGAGCCACGAACGGATCTGCTCGCCCGACAATTTCCGGTTTCGTGTTCCAGCCACCGGATTGATGATGACTATGCTTTTCCGTTCGCTCATGGTTGGGTCAGTCGGTTGTCAATGGATCGGTTATTAAACTGCTGAATATAGGCTTTCAGAAATTTCAGGTGCTCACTGACGGATTTTTCTGAACTTCTGACAGGCTTGTTTTTGCGGCAATCACTGTATGGATGAAGTGCAAATCCGGTTTCGCCATCAAAATTCAGCATGGTGCCATCGTCCGATAGCAGCTGATAAACCACATCATTCAACATTACTGCAAAATGTGGTTCTGATGTGGAGAATACGCTGTTTCCAAATGAATATACAGGCCTTTTGACATTCATGTAATCGGCCAGTGATGGCAGAATATCGGTTTGCTGGCACAATACCGACGATTGGCCATGCAGGCTTGAATCGGCCGGTGAAAACCAGATCATAGGAATGGCATGATTGGCCGGAACTGTCTTGTAACAATCCGTATACAATTCACTGGCGTGATCGGAAGTAATAATGAACAACGTGTTTTTGTACCAGCTTGTCTTTGCTGCAGCCTCAAAAAACCTTTGTAATGCATAATCCGAATAGGCAATGGTTTCGAGAATGGGCAATGGTCCTTTTGGAAAACGATTTCTATGCTGATTTGGAATAGAGTAGGGGTGATGTGCCGAAAGTGTAAACACGCCGGTTACAAAAGGCTGACGGAATGTGTTGCATTTTTGTACCATAAACTGCAGAAAAGGTTCATCGAAAATCCCCCAGCGGCCATCAAAATCGCTGTCAGGTCCGGTATATTCGTCTTTCCCAAAATACTTGCTGAACCCTGCTGCAGCAGCAAAGCCGTCGAAATTCATTGTACCGTTGTGGCCACCATGAAAAAATGCACTTTCATACCCGTTTTTAATCAGCAAATTGCCAATTCCATCTATCTGGTTGCCGGCGTACATCGAGGTCAGGAAAGGGTTTTGCATAATGGCGGGCAACCCGCTCAAAACGGCCGGAATTCCCTCCATACTTTTTTTACCGTTGGCGTACATATTTGTAAACACCAGCGACCTTGTGCACAATGAGTCCAGAAAAGGCGTGTAGGATTTCATATCCTGATTCAGAAACCCGATCTGTTCTGCCGACAGGCTTTCACAGATAATGATTACAACATTGCATGTACGAACAGGCTTTCCTTCTTTATAATAATAATGAGCCGGTGTAAAAATGGTTTCTACAGTTTTGTCATCAAACCATGATTTACGCTCCAGATCTTTTTTTCCGAAGGTTTTAATCATAGTGAAAGTGGAATTGGTCACCAGTGGTGCAAATTCCGGTCCGGCCACTTTTGTGGCGTGAAGGATTCCTAATGGGCGGATATTGAAACTGCCCCGCGCGCCCATGATGATGATTGCTGTAAAAAGCAAAGCCAGCGGCAGTTGTATTAAATAAGGTATTTCAATCTCCCGGTGCTTTTTTGCAAACAGTGTCTTTTTCAGAAATAAAAAGTAAGCAGCAAACAAAGCAAAAAAAAGCAGAAACATGTACCAGAAATCGGTGATAAAGCGCAGTGACAGCCCCCCGATTTCATTTTCCATAGTTCCCAGAAAATAAAAAACATCGAAAGTCGTGCGTTTGAGTGTAAAGCGGAAATAAATGACGTCGATGAGATTGGGTGCCAGAAAAGCAAATCCGATCAAAGCGAGAATGATAAGCTGAATAATCCTGAAAAAACGACGCTTTAATATAATGTAAGGAATCATCAGGAAAGGAATTATAATCAGATGCAGCATGCAGAAGGTGCTGAAGTCGAACAAGAGTCCGCCTGCAAGCAGTTTCAGGAATAATCCGGATCCAACAGGCGGAAAAAGACCTGAATTAAACATCCATAACATCATGCGCGAAAAAGCAATCAGCAGGACAGCTACAACAGCGTACAGCAGAATGGCAATGAGAAGTTTTCCGCGTGGCGTGATTTTCATTGGTCAAAAATATAAAAAAAAGAGACTGCCTTTCGGGCAGTCTCCTCAGAATTTTTACAGTTACTCAATTACTGTTTGGTGTAGGTTGAGGTAACATTGTCCATCTGGCTTGAACCATAGTCAATAACATAGGTAAGGCTTGTGATGGCTGCAACCGGGGTAGCACCAGCGGTAACAGTGTAAGCATTTACGCTTGAACCAGTGATGGTAGCGTTGGTAGCTGTACCGTCGCTGTCCCAGTCATAGCTTTTGGTCTGGTTGAAGGTGATAGCATCACCAGAAACTGTTCCTTCTACCTGGAGTCCGGGGAAGTAGCAGAAATCACCGAAGAAAATTTTGTTGTAAGTCACTGAAGAAGCAGTAACTGTTTCAACAAAATCATAAGTTCCGGCACCTGCACCTGTAATAACAGCGTGTACGTTGTAAGAGCCAGCCAGACGGTCAGCTTTTACAGTTACAGTTCTGGTTTCGCTTGTTGAGTTTCCGGCTTCGTCTTCAACTGTATAAACAATTTCATAAACACCTACTTCATTAACATTAACAGTTCCTGTAGTAGTAATCTGTGAAGTCAGATCGCCGTCTTTGTCATCATCAGCGGTGGCACCTGCATCTGTGTAGCTGTCGCCCAGATT
>CAYSCE010000379.1:0-3019 GCA_964429475.1 uncultured Bacteroidaceae bacterium
AATCGTGCACATGTGTTTGCAGGCGGCAAGCTGAGCGACGAACAGAAAACACTGCATCCGAACGACGATGTAAACAAGTCGCAGAGCAGCAACGATACTTTCCCGACGGCCATGCATATTGCTGCATATTCCATGCTGGTGCAGCATACCATACCGGCGCTTGAAAAGCTGCGCGACGCATTGCAAGCCAAAAGCGAAGCATGGAAATCCATTGTGAAAACGGGTCGCACTCATTTGATGGATGCCACACCACTGACGCTGGGTCAGGAGTTTTCGGGGTATGTGTCGCAGCTCGGTCATGGAATCCGCGCTATCAAAAATGCATTGATGCATCTGAGCGAATTGCCTTTGGGCGGCACTGCTGTAGGGACGGGACTGAATGCGCCTGCCGGCTACGATGTGAAGGTGGCTGCAAAAATTGCCGAACTGACAAAACTGCCTTTCATTACTGCAGAAAATAAATTCGAATCGCTTTCGGCGCACGATGCTATTGTTGAAGCCAGCGGAGCATTGAAGACCGTTGCCGTAAGCCTCATGCACATTGCAAATAACATACGTTTGCTGGCAAGTGGCCCCCGATGCGGCATTGGAGAAATTCTACTTCCTGAAAACGAACCCGGTTCTTCCATCATGCCCGGCAAAGTCAATCCTACACAGCCCGAAGCGGTGACCATGGTGTGTGCACAAGTGATCGGTTGCGATGCAGCAATCACTGCAGGCGGCATGGGTGGCCATTTTCAGCTGAATGTGTTTATGCCGGTCATGATTTATAATTTTCTTTTTGCAGCACGGCTTATCGGCGACGCGTGTCATTCGTTCACCGATAACTGTGTAGCCGGCATTGAGCCTAATCTTGCAGCTATCAGAAAAAATCTGGATAGTTCATTAATGCTTGTGACTGCATTAAACACACATATTGGCTACGACAACGCAGCCATCATTGCAAAGAAAGCGCACAAGGAAGGAAAAACCCTGCGCGAAGCTGCCATTGAATCAGGGCTTGTGACACCGGAACAATTTGATGAGTGGGTCGATCCGGGGAAAATGGTGTAGTAAATTGTTTTTTAATTGTCATCAATGAATAAAAACAGCAACTCCGGAATTGAGCCAGAGCTGCTGTTTTGCAGAGATCATGTACAATGCAGATCAGAAATATGTATACGAGAAATTTATTTCCCGTTTTAATTTTCCAGTGGTGTAGGTATTTGTTTTTGTCAGCAGTCCCTGGGCGTTTTCTTCCGAAATAACATTATACGTGCATTGCAGCCCGTGTTTCTTCGAATAAATCCAGTTTTCGTATTTCAGCTGATTACCGTTTTCACTGGTAAGAGCACAATACCTGTATGTAATGATGTTTTTATCATTTGTTATAGTACTTTCATATTTCCTTCCATCGGAGCCATAGCGAAAGATCTGTGTTGTTGGATGTTTTCCTTCAGTGACAATTTTCACCGAATCGGCCATTCGTTCAGCCCGATACCAGACAGTGGTAGAAGTAAGTTCTCCTTTTTCGTTCACGGATTTTGTATAGCTCACAAAATGGCCATCAGCGCGCTCTTCGCGTACTCTGCACACCGTGGTTGTATCCTTACGTGCTGTCATTAATTCGCCTTCCGGCAAACAATCGTGATTCCAGGTGTGAATGAGTTTACCTTTACCATCATACAGATGCGTGGTTTGCAGTTTCATATCGCTGTTGAATGAATACGAAAAACGCTTGTCAATACTGACTCCGTCTTTTTTATACACCACCTGTTCGGTAAGGTTTTTTCCGGTATATACGCATGTATATTTCGATTTCAGTTTGTCGTTTTTCCGGTATTCATAAGAAATAACATTTCTTGTACCCGGATCATATTTTTTATCGAGCTGATACAGCACTTTTCCTTTGTCATTTGAAATTTTCTTCTGTTCTACCATGCCGCTGTCGTTTAGAACAAAGCTGTGTTTGCGCACCAGTTGCCCTTTTGTGTCATATTCTTCTTTCTGAATGGTCTCACCTTTTTCGTTCAGGGTGAATACTGTTTTCAGCGTGGCTTTCTCAGGATTTCCTTTTTTGAAAGTCGTGGTGGTTTCCGTAATGGTTTTCACTTTGTTGTCAACCCTGTTCTTCTGCACATCGGTATTCAGATAGTTTCCTTCATATTCATACGGGTTGGAGGTGTAATAATACTCGCGTGTTTGTGCATCAACGATGCAGGCCAGCGATAACAGAAAGATAAAGATGGTGCTTTTCATAAAAAATAATTTGTTAAGACAAACGTTGCCATTTTATCGCTTATTGCCTGCGATGTTGCTATTTTTTTAAAAAAGTTGACGAGAAATTCCGAACATCGCACTGCAACTGAATTGTATAAAGTCCATCCGCCAGCGATGATGTATTTATTTTCACAATATTTCCATCGAAGTCCGATTTTGCACTGATTTTTTTACCTGTCGCATCATAAACCGATACAACAACAATGTTGTTTTTAATTTCATCCGGAATGGTCACAAACAGCTCATTGGAACAAGGATTCGGATATAAAGAAAGTTCAGGCAGATTTGAATTTTCAATTCCGACATCAATAATATCTGCCGGCAGAACCAGCATCGAAGGCGATAGGCCATGGCACAAAACCCGGTTGTGCGCTACTGTTGTGTCTCCAGCCACATACATCGGGCCGCCGTCATTCATATTATTATTAAAGCGTGGATAGTTCGAAGACGTGATGTCGAGCCGGATCCGATGTCCTGCCAGAAAAGTGTGCGAAGTCGGATTAAGTTCAATTTCCAGTTGATAAATATTTAAGCTGTCGGTAAAAAATGTGGTGTCACTTGTTGTATAACCCTCTCTGAATCGTGCTCTGCGAATACCATCCACCAGCAGCATCGATCGGCCATCGGGATAAACATCGGTCAGTCGTGCTGCAAAATCCACGTCTTTGCAATCGGACTGAACCTGCAGAATGACCCGCGGATATCCCTGCACTGTTGCATCAGCCTCGAGAACGGGAGTTGTAAATACCAGAATATCGCC
>CAYSCE010000380.1:0-3018 GCA_964429475.1 uncultured Bacteroidaceae bacterium
CGATGGATTTTTGGGCAGATTGAATCAGGCCGGATACAAACAACCACGCATCAAATATTTGCCCTTCGAAGAAGATGCCTTGTGCGGGCGCATCAGATCTGGCTTCAAGCGCATTAAATACTTTTTCGAATTTGACATCTGTTTCGGATTGTTTGTATTCAATTTTGCTGACGCGTTCGGATAGAAACTGAAAGTTTAATAATGATTTCCGCATGAATACAAATGCCCGCATAATCAGAATGCTCATTTCAACAGCTCTGGAAGAAGTCAGAATCGCTGAAACAGCGGCTACGCCCTGTTCAGTAAAAGCAAATGGTGCCGAGCCTCCCAGATGTTGTTTAGAAGGTATCGCATTTTGCGACACCATTAGTTCAATTTCATTTTCAGATAGTTGAAACATAAAGTCTGGTGGAAACCGTTCAATATTTCGTTTCACCTGTTCGCGTAAACGAACTGCTTTTACCTGATAAAATTCTGCCAGATGCCGATCGAGCATAACAGGAATTCCGCGCAGCGTGAAAATGTACTGCTCAATTTCTTTAATATGTTCAATTTCTGTATGATGTTCCATAATTATTGAGATTTCATGCAAGCAGAAAGAATATTTTTCCTGAATTCGGGAATCAGTGTGTCATTCAGCGCTGAAAATGCAAAGCATCGTTTTTCCAGATCTTTTAATGAAGCGCCAATATGAAACAACTGTTTGTTGTCGATGAGCAGAAAACGGTCATGTACATTTGTACTGATTTCAAAATGAATTTCATCATACTGTGCATGATGTCTTTCAATATCAATGCGCAATGCGGGACTGATTTTTTTGAGATAAACAGATGCACTCACAGTAGGCTTTCTCTTTGAAAGCAGCATCAGTACAGATGCATCGATATAATGATCCCAAAGCTCGATGGATTGTTGGGCAGACTGAATCAGGCCGGATACAAACAACCACGCATCAGATATTTGCCCTTCGAAGAAGATGCCTTGTGCAGGCGAATCAGATCTGGCTTCAAGCGCATTGAATACTTTTTCGAATTTGATATCTGTTTCGGATTGTTTGTATTCCAGTAGTTTGACTCTTTTTGAAAGACCGGATTGGATATTTAAGACTTTTCGGAATTTCACAAAAGCCTGAATAATTTTAATACTTACCTGAACAGCCATATCGCTGTGAAGAACCGCAGACAGCATAGCAACACCTTCTTCGGTAAATGCGCAGGGTATATATTTACTGTGTTTTCCTCTGCGGGAATAAACACCTGAAGCTTTCTGGAGGAGACCAGTATGATTTTTTAAGGTGCCGTTTTGGAACCTTAAAGATTCAATGGGTGTTTTAATTGCTCTCTGGTGCTGTATTCGAATGTTTTCGTCAGTTGTAAGTCTGAACATAAAGCCATCAGGAAATCTATCCGGGTTTCTTTTAACGGCCCTGTTTATGTATTTCGTTTCTACCTGATAGAGTTCAGCCAAATGGCGGTCCAGCATTACCGGGACGCCGCGCAGTGTGAAAACATGCTGCTCAATTTCAACAACAGACATATCCATGATCAGGCAGCAATATTGACCGTGAGCCCTGACGCGATGATATATACTTTGTCTTCGGTTTTTCCGTCAGCTGTTTCGGACCGATAGCTCCGAAGTTTTCCGGTGAGTGATACAAAGCTTCCGCGCCGGACCATTTCAACTGTTTTGCGTGCTGCATAATCCCATGCGACGATGGTATGCCATACGGTAGTTCTGACCCATTGCCCGTTGCTGTCGCGGAACAATTGGTGTGTTCCGAGTGTGAACCGTGCGATCATGCGGTTGTTGTCTTTTTTCTGAAAAATGGGATCCGAAGCGGCGTATCCACTTAATTCAACGCAGTTCGACGGCCATTCCTTCGGTTCAGATTTTTTCCTTGCTGTTTTTTTAGTGCTGTTTGCTTCCATACCAATTGTTTTTTGCAAATGTATAGAGGCAGCTACCTGTCAGTCGGTAGGTAAGTATTTACTTTCGGATATAAGTATTTATAATTGTTTGTTGTCGGCTTTAGTGTGATTAAATCACAAAAAATAAAACCGGCTTATTCGTACACGATGAGATATACATCTTCATTATCGCGTTTGACAAGATATTTTTCGCGGGCCATTTTTTCGTAGCGGTCCAGGTTGGTCATGATTTCCTGATAAGTTTTGGTATCGCGATTAATTTCATCTTTGTAAAACTGACGCTCTTTTTCAATGCCGCGTAATTCGGAGCGCAGTCTGTTTTGCTGAATAAGATTGTTTTGATCGAAAATGCTGATCCACACCACAAATGCTGCGGTAACAATGAGGTACTTGTTTTTAATGAGTGCGAACAGTTTTTTCAGCATAATGTGCAAAAATAAAAAAACTGTTCTGCATAAAAAAACAGCAGAACAGTTTTTATTAAACAACAAAAGTTGATATCCTTATTTCAGGATGGTAACCCAGTTGTGTGTGTCTTCTTCGTCGCCGTACTGAATTCCGGACAGTTTCTGGTACAGGGCAGTACTCCATTTCCCAGCTTTGCCATCTTTACAGAATTCGTATTTGGTTCCGGTTTCCAGGTCTTCGATCAGGCCGATGGGCGAAATAACAGCGGCAGTTCCGCAAGCGCCAACTTCTTCGAAAGAGCTGAGCTCATCGAGAGGAATGGGGCGTTTTTCAACTTTCAGACCCAGGTCTTCGGCCAGTACCTGCAGACTTTTGTTGGTAATGGAAGGCAGAATGGAAGTACTGCTTGGCGTGACGTAGGTGTTGTCTTTAATTCCGAAGAAATTGGCTGCACCGATTTCGTCAATAAATCTTTTTTCTTTGCAATCGAGATACATGGGCGAACCGTAGCCGGCTTTGTGGGCTTTCATTACGCCTGTAAGGCTTGCTGCATAGTTTCCGCCTACTTTAATGGTTCCGGTGCCCAGTGGAGCAGCGCGGTCGCTGTCTTTAATAATGGCAATTTTTAACGGTGCTCTGCAGCGACTCATTGCGGGAGGTGATAAGCTTCGGCTGCGGAGTG
>CAYSCE010000381.1:0-3010 GCA_964429475.1 uncultured Bacteroidaceae bacterium
ACAACTGCCACTGGTGCCGGTTACAGAATATGTAGTGGTTGATGATGGCGATGCGATAAACGAAGATCCGCTGCCTGTCGGGCTCCACGAATAAGTGGTGGCGCCGCTTGCCGAAACAGTTGTACTGCTGCCGCTGCAAATAGATGGGGATGCAGCTGATGCTGTAACGCTGACATTGGCAACAGTAAGCTGTTCTGTAGCCGTTACCGGACAACCGGAGACCGTAGATGAATAGGTTATTGTGGTTGTACCATCAGCAACAGCATTGATAAAACCGGTTGCCGGATTAATTGTTGCCACACCGGTATTGGAGCTTGACCAGGTTCCACCGGATACCGAAGCAGTCCAGGTGGTTGTGGTGCCAGCACATAATGTATCAGTTCCGGTAAGTGTCGGAGCGGGAACCATATTGAATTCCCATATTGAATAAGATGAGGAACCGGTCTTTACACCATCGTAATACGCACCACCACCCGGATCAACTGTTACCTGACTGGCATAAGTATTCGTTGTCAGATATAACCTGTTCTCGAAAGGTGTATAACAAATCTGCGGAGTAGAAGTGTTATCGCCGACATAGGATGACCATTCAGTGGCATAACTGCTGTTGAACAACATCAGGAAACTCTGACCACCAGTAGGTTTGTTGTAATATCCAGGAAAAGAAACCGGTGTATATACAGCCCGGGCAGCAACCACAAACTGATTGCAGGAAGTAAATTTTCCATCATACAAAAGCGCCCACGAAGTAGCTGAATTTTCGCCCCAATAGGTGCTCCACTGCCGTACTCCGGTGTTCGAAAATTTCAGAATAAAACTGGCAAAATCGTCATACGATCCACCTGTATTGATGTTGGCCGGACATGTCTGATTGTATGCACCAGCCAGTGTAAGCAACGGAAAATCCGTGCTGCTTGTACCGCCAATAACCAACAGTTCATTTGCCGGATTGACGATTACCTTTGTTCCGTTGCCCATTTCGTCATCCAGCCCGTCATTGCCGTTTCCGCCATACAATGTGTTCCAGTACAGAGCTCCTGCCGATGTGAATTTTCCGAACATGATGTCTTCGCCTGAATATGTAGTCTGATAATACGCACCACCGGCCGGATTGACCAGATGCTCGTTGGCCGCAGTACTGCCCGACATCCACTGAACTTCGGATGAAAAGAAAATATTGTCGTTCGAATCAAAAGCTACATGGCCGTTTTCCTGCGTGCCGGGTCCGCCCAGAAATGTCCCCCATATCTGTGTATAGCTGCTGTTCAGCAGCATCAGGAAAAGATCGGTAAAACCACCGTTTGTGGCCTGATTATAGGCACCGGCACGGTTTACAACATGCACTGTGTTGAAATCATATGCGTGAAGCATTATGGCAACCAATCCGCTCTGACTCACCGCAATACTGGGATGATAGCCACCACTGATGTTGGTGCAGTGCAATAACTGTCCGCTTGTTTTATCAAACCTGAGATAATAAGGTCTTGCCGAACCGGCATTATAATAGAAGCCGCCTCCGTTCAAAAACGGAGCATTGGTTGCCAGCTCGTCTCCAACAATATGCAGAACATTACCGCTGACTGCCATCACTTCGGTTCCCAGTGCCCAGTCCATACTCGAATTGGAACCACCAAAATAGGTTGCCCAAACCAACGAGCGGTTGGGATCAAATTTCGCAATGTACAGGTCATTTGAGGTCCACACCTGAACATATGCAGTTCCTCCGGGACTCACCGTCGGATAAGTGTTTGCCGAGTTATTACAATATCCCGAAAAAAATAAATTTCCTGCGGCATCGGTAACATTGTGGTCGTAATCAATCGTTCCGGCAGCACCCGATGTTTCAAAATAGGTTGCCCAGGTCAGCGTCGGATCAATGGTGAGTTTGTCGGTGTTTGTGTAAGCGCATGAATATTGAATTACATCGCCGTCCACTGTATATTGCACATCTGCTTTCAGATTTCTGTCATCATTAAAATATGCCAGTGGCAATTCTTCGCTGAAGTTGTACAAAGCAGTTTCAATATTCACTGTGTTATTTTCCAACCTGAGCGAACCCGCGCCATGGTAGCGGATTTTCACATCTTCGATGCGGGCACCGGGATGCAGAATAATGTCGTATTTAATACCACCTTCGTACGAATAAAAAACCACATCGGTTTGCGGATACACATTTTTGTATGTAACACTGTTGAATACCGCTACATTACTAATGTTTTCGCGCTTGTTCAGAAAATAATTGTACACGGTATTCCCTTTTTCGCCTGGAATCAAAGTACAGTTTTCCGAAGCACCCACAAACTCAATGTCAATGCGCTGTGTCTGCATTCCCAATGTCCGGTAAATGCTGTCTTTCGCATCCTGATTGCCGGCATACGCCGCTTCGTCGTAGGTGTCTTTAACCGCAAACACACACACAATCCGATTCTTCTCGAAATACATGGCATTGTAATCTTTCGAATACATGTATTTCACTTCAGGATGAAAATTCTGGTCAACATCCAGCACCTGTCCTGCGTTTTCGATGAATACAAACGGATACACCTGTGCTTGCTTGTCTGATACACTTGTTGACAACACCGGTTTTGTCGCAGTTGCTTTTTCATGTACGGGAAAAAAGCGCTGGGCACTGCCCGACATCATGCAACAAAAAGCAAATAATCCAACTAAAATTTTCTTCATAATTATCGTGTTAAAGTCACATCACCCTTTTCAATCTTGTCGCTGCCATCTATTAAAATGGCGTGCAGATAATAGGTAAACACAGCGGGATCCAATTCCTTTCCTCTGAAAGTGCCATCCCATCCGTTGTTCAGCGTAGTCGTTGAAAACACTTTTTCGCCCCAGCGATCGTACACAATGAATGAAAGCTGAGTGACGCCTTCGCCGCGCACATACAGCACATCGTTTTCGCCATCGCCATTTGGACTGAAAGCATTTGGTACAACTGCATGCGGAATAATATCGTCGCACGGAACACCCGGATCGCCCAGTGTTATAGCGGCATTGC
>CAYSCE010000382.1:0-2948 GCA_964429475.1 uncultured Bacteroidaceae bacterium
CATGTCACGGATTTCAAAAAAGCGACAAGTGAAACGTTGCGCTCTGTGCTTCGCCCGACATTTTAGCGTCAGCTTGATAGGGTTAATATCAAAGCATCGCTGACCTGGAATTTTATCTGACTGGCAAGGCAGACGTCGGGCAGTTGGAGTCTTGAGCACCCAACAGCCTGTCCGCCCCCTGGCGGAATTCCGGGACCGCTCCCTTGCAAAAATCATTGTCAAGCAGACGCCAAAATGTTGTAAACTTGTGGGTTTGCTAAATAATTCAACGCCGCCCATGTTTCTCTTGTCCACTGATTCCACTGATTCCACTGATTCAAATACCCTCAGCAGGTCTTATGATTTGAACGGATGAAATGTCTTTCAGCCTGCGACTGAAGACATTTCCACGGATAGGTTGTACGGATTCCCCAGTCAATGATTATTACACAGTAATAATTGTTGACAACAGTGAAATCGGAAAGGAGTCGCTGAGGAATTTGAATTTATTCCGTGTAATCTGTGTAATCCGTGGACCCATTCTTTATGCCGCATGCCTTATGCTTTTTCAATCACCTTCTCCACCTGCAGCATAATCTCTGCTTCAAGTTTCAAAGCGTCATCGTGCACCTGCTGTGCTTTGGCAATGATATCGGCAGCCCAGACTTTGTCCTCAATTCCACCGGCATTGATTTTCACATTCAGGAAAGCGCCACGGACACCCGCTGTGGCAGCGAGAGCTCCCACACCTGCATCGGATACCGAATTCGGATTTCCCATTTCTGCCATGGCTTTACAAAGCGGTAACACTTCGGCAGCTTTCTGCATGGTTTTGAAAGGAACTTCGGTGGCATATTGTGTGGCGGCCTGCATAGCGGCTTTGCGTGCTGCTTTTTCTTCGGGTGTGCCTTTGGGCAATCCAAGCGCATCCATGATTTTATTGAAGGCGCGTGTGTCTTCATCAACCAGATGCATCAGCTCGTCTTTGAGTTTCTGTCCGGTTTCGGCATATTGGCTGAATTCTTCCCAGCGCTCATCCCAACCGGGTTTGTGCGAGCTCAGGTTGGCCACCATGGTACCAAGCGATGCCCCAAGAACGGCCATGTAAGCCGAAATCGAGCCTCCGCCAGGTGCCGGAGATTCACTGGCAGTTTCGTCGGCAAAACCAACACAGGTCATATCCACCAGTTTCTTTTCCTTCGATTCGGCCTCGAGCATATACTCGATGATTTTTTCCTGCGGGTTGAATGGTTTCAGATCGTCGAGGCCCATGCTTTTCACAGCGATTTTCACGAGTTCGCTTTCCGAAATACCGAGCGAGCGCTGCTGTTTGGCCAGATAATGCTTACCGGCATCAATCAGTACTTTTTTCGGAACAAGTCCTACGATTTCGCTTCCAGTGACGCGAACACCGCGATCTGCCGCTTTGCTGCAGACCTCGTCGAAAGCCACATGTACCGGCGTTGTCGAAATGTTGGTAATATTCATACTCACCTGAGCAATGCCGTATTCATCGATGTACCAGCCAATGGCTTTGGTGGCTTTGAGTGTGCCGGGAATCATGATGTCTTTTCCTTTTTCGTCTTTCATGACTTTCCCGGTCACCGGATTTCCTTCGCGTTTCGGACGGCCTTTTTCGCGCACATCAAAAGCGATGGCATTGGCGCGGCGGGTGCTGGTGGTATTCAGGTTGTAATTGATGGCAACCAGAAAATCGCGGGCACCAACAGCGGTTGCACCACTGCGTGAGTTGAATTCAGCCGGACCGAAATCGGGCTTCCACTCAGGTTTTACAATTTTTTCCTTCAGACCTTCGTATTCGCCCGAGCGGCAGAAAGCCAGATTGCGTCTTTCTTTCGTGAAGGCAGCATCTTCGTAGCAATACACCGGAATCAGCAGTTCTTCGCCAATGCGTTTTGCAAGTTTGCGGGCATACTCAGCCACTTCTTCCATGGTGATATTGGCCACCGGAACCAGCGGGCAAACATCGGTAGCGCCAAAACGCGGATGAGCACCCGAATGTTTCGACATATCAATAAGCGATGCAGCTTTTTTTACAGCCTGAAAAGCAGCTTCAATCACTTCTTCGGGCGTGCCGACAAAAGTGACCACTGTGCGGTTGGTGGCTGCACCCGGGTCTACATCGAGCAGACGGACGCCTTCGCATGATTCAATAACATCGGTGATTTGTTTTATGACCGTCAGATCGCGGCCTTCGCTGAAATTGGGAACACATTCAATAATCTGTTTCATTTCGGGAAATTTATTGTTTAGTATTTGGACGGATCGAAAACTTCGCCTTGAAGAATGACCCGGTCAATTTTATTGAAACCGTAGTAATAAGGCATAAATGCCAATGATGGGATTTCTTTGGTAATGATGAGATTGGCCATTTTGCCCGGACAGATACTGCCGTAATCCTGCTGAATTTCCATGGCAAATGCACCGTTCAGCGTGATGGCGTGCAATGCTTCTTCGGGCAGCATGCGGCCATAGATGCATGCCAGCGACATAATAAACTGCATGTTGCCACTTGGACTTGAACCCGGATTAAAATCGGACGCCAGCACTACAGGCAGCCCGGAATCAATCATATGGCGCACCGGTGCATACGGAATCCTCAGAAAAAATGATGCGCCCGGAAGAGCCACCGGCATGGTTTTACTGGCCAGTAATGCGTCAATTTCAGGCTTTTCAATGCGTTCGAGATGATCGACCGACACAGCCCGATGCTGAATACCCAGCTGAACACCGCCTGAATTGGCCATTTCGTTGGCATGCATCTTCGGACGAAGTCCGTATGTTGCCGCAGCTTTCAGAATTAAATCGGTTTCTTCGATGCTGAAAAATCCTTCATCACAGAAAACATCGACGTAATCGGCCAGATTTTCTGCAGCAACCTGAGGCAGCATGACATCAATAATCTCACGGATATAAGCCTGGCGGTTGTCACGGAAATGTTTGGGAAT
>CAYSCE010000383.1:0-2927 GCA_964429475.1 uncultured Bacteroidaceae bacterium
CATCGAGTAATCGAGCGGCGACATTACCTGTTCGGCCATTTCGACAATGGTCACCCGCAGCCCCGCTTTGTGCAGGTTTTCAGCCATTTCGAGACCAATAAAACCAGCTCCCACAACCACAGCATGACGTGGTTTTTTTGTTTCAATATATTGTTTGATTTTGTCGGTATCGGGCACATTGCGCAGCGTAAAAATTCCTTCGGACTGAATGCCCGGAATGGGCGGTTTTACTGGCTCTGCACCAGGCGACAACACCAGCTTGTCGTATTGTTCCGTGTAGGTTTCACCGCTCTTTATTTTTTTTACCGTCACTTCTTTTTTCTCTCGATCAATGGCAATGACTTCGGAGAAATTGCGCACTTCGAGATGAAAACGCTGACCAAATGTGGCCGGTGTCTGCACGAATAAATTCTCGCGTTCCGGAATGGTTCCGCCAATATAATATGGCAATCCGCAATTGGCATAGGAAATATATTCGCCCCGTTCAAAAACGATGATTTCGCTTTTTTCGTCCAGTCTTCTCAATCGTGCTGCCGTGGTGGCTCCACCGGCTACTCCGCCTACAATCAGATATTTCATAACAATGTGTTTTTACTGCAAAAATTTTCTGAATGCAAAGGTAGCGGGTTACAAAACGCCGTTACGGGCAGCGCTTATGATGTATATCATGTCGCATCACTTTTTGAGTGATGGAGCATGATTTCGGAAGATTCGTGTAATCAATCAGCAACGCATTTTTTCAAGCTCTTTAACCGCGAAGCCAACCACATCCTGCACAATTTTTCGGAATTCGGTTACCGACACTTTTTCAATATCATAATCCAGTACAATGCAGACATCAGCAATGTCTATGGTATCGGTTTCAATAAAAAGTCCGGGATGTCGTTGTGTTGCAAAATCAAGAATCAGATCATGCAGCTTTTTACTGGCTTTGCTGAATTCGCAATTGACATTGAGAAGTTCAAGTGTATTCTGCGAAATACTGAATTCAAGTATGGCTTTCTTCAGCGGTGAGATAGGTACGAAGATGGCTTTGAGCCTTGATCCCGGCTTTTGAATAAACAGATATTTGTAATCCGGATGTGGCTCACCGGGCGTATAATCAGCCTTTCCGTATTTTGGTCCTGCCAGCATATCCGGATGCATTTTCTGTACGGCCTGACAGGCTTTGGTACCAGCTTCAAGATGAGTGTCCTTCGGCTTTTCCAGAATATGTTTGTACAACGGAATCAGAATAACAAACATGGTACACAGGGCTGTAAGCGACTCTGCAATGGATTCTCCGGTAAATCCGTCAATCGAAATCCAGATAATGGTTCCGGCTACAGCTACCAGTGGCGGTATAATGTCTGTAGCACTGAGTTTGCGATAATGATTGTTGTTCATATGCTGAATTTGACCAGTAAAATTAATGAATTTCTGAATCAGCTGCTTATTGCACCAACAGTGCATTCAACTGAACCGCATTGCCCGAAAAGACATTCACATCAACGGGCGCATCAATACCATCGATGCTGGCTTTGTCGCTGAATTGCCAGAACTCCCATTCGCTGAGTGTTGCCGGGCGGCTGGTGTAATAATGTGCAATCCAGAGCGGATACTGATCTATTTCAGTGTTGCGGAAATGCAATTCGTAAAACTTTGCATTGGTGTAAATTAGCGGCTTTACTTCGTAATAGCGTTCAACAATCTGCAACCATATCAATACATTTTTCACCAGTTCGCGGCTGGTCATGTTGCGTGGAATTTCTTCAACATCCAGTACCGGAGGCAGATCTCCAATGGTCAGTTCAACTTTGCGGCAGAAATGATTTGCTTGCTTTTCGGCATCCACAGCGGGTTTGAAGTAATGATAAGCGCCCCGTAAAATGTGATTTTTCCCGGCGTCTTTCCAGTTTTTTTTGAAAGCCGGATCCACCATTTTATTTCCTTCGGTGGCTTTGATAAAAGCGAATTCCACCGAAAATGGCTCTGCTTCAAATGCGGCGACTTTTTCCCAATCGATTTCGTTTTGGTACCTGGAAACATCGATACCGAAAATGGTGTAGCTGTCAGGGATTGAAACTCCCATGACCTGAGAACTGGCTTCAATCTGGCTGCTGAGACCTGTGTTAAGACCGATCCACGAAATAATTCTTTTCCCGGGAGATGTAAATACCAGAAGCACCACCAATACTGCAATTGATGCCAGTACGACCCACATGATGCCGTTAGTCCTTCTTCTGCGTTTGCTCATTCAGTCAATTACTCGCTGTCTTTGCCGTGGCAAGCCTTGTATTTTTTTCCGCTGCCGCAAGGACATGGGTCATTGCGTCCGACTTTCTTTTCAACGCGGACAGGTTCTTTGCTTGTTTTGTTGGCGCTTGGATCGTGGTATTTCGGGTGTTGTGCATCCGGAATATCCGATTCGCGGCTGGTTTTCAGATTGGAATTGGATGAACGTTTTGCCTGCTCGGCTTCGGTCAGGTTGCGGTCTTCGGCAAGCGGAACACGGCCATGGGTGAGGAAACTCAGAATGTCTTTACTGATTTTGGTCAGCATGACTTTGAATAATTCAAACGATTCGAATTTATAAATCAGTAAGGGATCTTTTTGTTCGTATACAGCATTCTGAACACTTGTTTTCAAATCGTCGAGTTCGCGCAGATGCTCTTTCCATGCGTCGTCGATAATGGCAAGCGCCAGACTGCGTTCAACGCCGCGCATGACTTCCTTGCCCTGGCTTTCGACCGATTTTTTAATATTGGCAATGGCGTTGAACGATTTTTTACCATCGCTGAACGGAATTGCCACATTTTCATACCGACGGTTTGCATTTTCGTAAATTTCCTTAACAATGGGATACGTTTTTTGCGCGATCAGATCACATTTTTGCTGATATTCGGCATAAGCTTTCTGATAGAAGGACTCTGCCATTTTATCAGGAT
>CAYSCE010000384.1:0-2917 GCA_964429475.1 uncultured Bacteroidaceae bacterium
GAGTATGCGGCGGTTGGTGTGAATGGTCGCATTTTTATTGCCGCAATCGAGCCATTCTTCAACATTGTATACCGAAAATTCGCAGCCTTTCTGCATCATATTCTGCAGCACATCGGTGAGCTGATATTCGCCATTGACCAGCACTTTTGCGGCCAGCAGCTTTTCAATTTCAGCCTTCAGTACATCGCCTTCACGGAAATAATACACACCAACAATGGCCTGATCGGAAACGGGCGTCGATGGCTTTTCAATAAATTTGGTAACAACGCCTTTATTATCGGTTTTCACAACACCAAATGCAGATGGATCTTCCACTTTATGCACCCAGATTATGGCTTCGCGCTCTGTGTCCATTTTTTGCGTTGTGCGGAATAACGTATCGGCAAAAGCAACAATCACTTTTCCGGAAATAGAATCAGCTGCGCACGAGATGGCGTGCGCGGTTCCGAGTGCCTGATTCTGATAGTAAATTTTTCCTGTCGAGCCAACACTCGTGGCAATGTTTAGCAGATGCTCTTCAACCTCAGCCCCGAAATCACCGATGATGTATGCAATTTCTTCTACTTTCTCATCCACCAGTTCCATCAGGTCTTCTACAAGTCGCTGTACAATTGGTTTTCCGGCAATATTAATAAGTGGTTTAGGAATCGTCAGGGTATGCGGTCTCATGCGCTTACCCATTCCTGCCATTGGAATAATAATCTTCATCGTGTATAATTTTATTTGCCTGTATGTCCAAACCCACCTGCACCGCGCTCGGTTGAATCAAGCTCCGGAACCAGCTGCCAGTCAGCTCTTTCGTGTTTTGCAATCACCATTTGTGCAATGCGGTCACCGTTTTTGATCACAAAATCAGTATCAGAAAAATTGATCAGAATTACTTTGATTTCGCCACGATAATCGCTGTCGATGGTCCCTGGAGTATTAAGTACTGTAACACCACTCTTAATGGCCAGACCACTGCGCGGACGCACCTGAGCTTCGAAACCGATTGGCAACGAAATGAACAGACCTGTTGGAATCAGTTTGCGTTCCATGGGGCGGAGAATGATTTCATCTTCGGTAAATGCACGCAGGTCGACCCCGGCCGAATACTCGGTCTCGTATGCTGGCAACGGATTGTTGCTGATATTGACAATATTGATTTTCATCCTGACTTTATATAAAGGTGCAAATTTAAACAATTTTGCGATTCCTGAAAAGTCAGTATGGTTTCACCAAGTTCCACAAAGTTGGAGCACGAAGTTTCACTAAGTAAGTCATGTATGGCAAAAGTCGCAACCGGTTTAGCCATACAGGGTTCCTCATTCAAGAATGAAATCCTGCATGGCTCAACCGGTAAAACACAACGCATTGTGTTTTTTCATTCCCGACTTTTGATTTTTGAAAATTGTTTGAGAATTTGCCGGATTTGCTATATTTGATAAAAACACATCTTGTTATGTCAGAAAATGAAATAAGTAAAATAATTCTTGATAATGCGTTCAAGGTTCACTCTGCGCTTGGTCCCGGATTACTTGAAAATGTGTACAAATCATGTCTGGCACTTGAGTTAAAAGAAGCCGGGCTAAAAGTTGAAACGGAAAAATCAATGCCCTTAATTTATAAAAGCATTCAGCTGGATTGTGGGTACAGAATTGATATTCTGGTGAACGAAAAAGTAATTATTGAATTAAAAACAGTTGAAGCTTTATCAGATATTCATGCGGCTCAGATTCTGACCTATATGCGCCTGGCTGGTTGCAAACTTGGTCTGCTCCTGAATTTTAATACAAAATCGCTCAAGGACGGCATTAAAAGATTTATTCTTTAAAAGAACACCAGCGATTAAGATTGCATCAAAAGCTGATAAATATAACACGACAAAGTCGGGTTAAAACTGTTACGGCATGACATCCTGCAAACCTGTTTGCAAGCAATGCCATGCTGTAACAGCTTTCAGCTTTTGATGACCACAATTCAACTTTGTGCAACTTCGTGTGTACGTTGTGCCACTTAGTGCAACAAAAGCAATTTTATTTGAATGCGCTTTCGCTCAGTCCCGGGCCGCTCAGAGCGAGCTTTTCGAAGTATTCGGGGACTGGCTTTCCGTTCAGTTTATCCACATATACTTTTGCCAGATACTGACTCAGCATGAAGCCGTGTCCACGCATTCCGACAAACAAACCAAGCTCCGGATCGATGATGTAGCGCGGCTCGACGTAATAACCGCTCCACACTGCCTGGAATCCGGCCGATGAGAGTTGCGGAATCCAGTCGCAAAAAATCTCACTCACAATTTCAAGGAATTCCTTGCTGTTTATTTTGAGATTTTTATCTGCTTCTTTTGGGTCGGTGAGCGGCGAAGCGCAACCAATGATTTGTCCGGTTTCTTTTAATTGCTGACCATACACCGAGCTGAATACTTTGTATTTGCGGCGATCGATAAGCATATCCAATGCATCGCCTTCTTTACCCAGCAACGGAAGTCTGCGGGTAATGAATGCCTGATGACGTACCGGATACAAACCTGTTTCAATATTCAGCTTACGTGCAAACTGCGCAGCCGTTGGCCCGAGTGCATTAATAAATACTTCGGTTTCATATTCAACATACGCTTTGTTGTGATCGCGCACCAGCACAATATATTTCGAACCTTCCTTACGCAAATCAATCAACTCGCAGTCTTCCATGATGGTTCCGCCATTCTGGATTCCGATGCTGCGGATGAGGTCGATTACACGGCCGGGTGTGGCCTGCCAGCAATCGTGTGTAATGAGTGCAGACTGATAGGTGCTCAGATCTTTGTTGAAATACGGGCTGATTTCTTTCTGAAAATCTTTCTTATCAACCATGTATGCATCGGACCAGGCGCGCGATGCATCGAGAGCCTTGAACGTAGCATCATCGTATGCAAAGCTCACATAGCGTATTGGCT
>CAYSCE010000385.1:0-2916 GCA_964429475.1 uncultured Bacteroidaceae bacterium
GGTGACATACATTGTTGCACGCGACCGCAGTAAAGCCGGAAATTATTTTTACGAAAAAGAAATCAATCCGGCAGGTGTTGATGTAATCCGTTTCGACATGCCGCTTGCAGGCTTACGTAGCCGTATTAAAAACCATTTTTTGTTGACGGTCATTACTCAGATTGCTGCATGGATAACGATTTTCAAGCTGGCTAAGCGCGCCCGGAAATTTCTGAAAAATTCCGAAAACAATGTCGATGTCATTTACGGATACGAAGTTCATGGCGTATGTGCAGTTGACTGGATGCGGCGATGGGGCAGACTTAAACAAATGAAAATTGTTTCCCGTTTTCAGGGAACCTGGATGACCAGCTATTTGCGCGAAGGAAAATGGTTAAAAAGATTTTTAAATATTGATGATGTTATTGCACTGAAAAGTAACGCCGATCTGTGTATTATGACCAATGATGGTACTGATGGCGATGAAGCCATGCGCCGATTGAAAAGCAAAGCGCTGCACAACCTGAAATTCTGGATCAACGGCGTCGATGAACAGAAACTGAGCCCTGATGCATATTCGGAGCTTAAGTCCATGTATAATCCGGATGGAACAAAATGCATTGTGTTGTCTGTAAGCCGCATGGAGTCGTGGAAAAGAGTAGACCGCATTCTGGATGTGATTTCCTGTGCTGTAAAAAAACATGGAGCGAAAAATCTCCTGTATATTGCAGCCGGCGAGGGATCCATGCTGGCACAGTATCAGCAACGCGCCAGGGAAGAAGGACTTGATGAATATGTTGTTTTTACAGGAGCACTTCCACACGATGAAGTGAAAAAATATCTGAATGTAGCCGATGTTTTTATGTCGACCTACGATTTGTCCAATGTTGGTAATCCGCTGTTGGAGGCCATCAGAGCCAATAAAATTATTTTCACCCTCAACAACGGAGCAACCGGTGAATGGATCCGTCATCGCGAAAATGGTTTTATTTATAACGTTGATGAGCATCTGATTGAAAACATGGCAACCGACCTGGTGGCATTGATGCAGGATGAGTCGCTGAAAAACCTCATCAAAATTAATATTGAAATAACTGAACACGACAAATTGTGGTCATGGCAGGAACGTATGGATGCCGAAATTATGGCTGTTGAATCAATTGTAAAAGAGTCATGAGTATTTTACAGAAATGTGCGATGGGTGTTGTGTTTGCAGCATTAATTAGTCTGGGAATCAGCTATGGGCCAGTGTATTTGTTTCATCTGACCGGTTTGGTTTTTCTGATTGTTCTGTTTCGGGCAATATTGTTACAATCCGATGGTTTATCTCTGAAAAATTTCATTACGGATCAGACGCGTTTAAGATTGCGCAATTTTTTGTGGCTGATGCTGATTTGGTATGCTATAACGCTCATCTGGAGCCGGAATATGCAGCTCGGCCTGTATCATTTGTTTTATATTGCGAACGGAATTTTGATTGTTCTTGCATTTCAGCAATCAGTGAAAACCACAACAGATCTGAGAAAAGTAATTTCAATTTCGGGAATTTTTCTGTTTGTTGAAATGGCCATTTGTCTTTTGGCTGGCATTTTTGGTGTACAATGGCCGATCTCGCCATACTCAGATTATATTATGCTTTTTATGCGCGAGCCTGGGTTTGCCGAAAACCTGCCCGCATCGGCCAAAGAGGCTATCCGGCACACACCAACCGGTTTCAGATGGAATCCAAACGATCTGGCTGTGACGATGCTGACTGTATTACCTTTTTTTCTTTTTTACCGGAAAAGGGCTGTGGGCATTTCAGGCACATTGGTTTCGCTGGTGATTATAATGCTGACTGGTTCCAGGGGTGCGCTTATTGCGCTTCCCGTCATGGCACTGGCGTTTGTTTTATTATATCTCAACAGAAAACAAAAAATCAGAACCATTGCCGTCGCAACAGTCGGATTACTGATTTTATTTGCAGCCTCTCCGTTCCTGAAAAATCAATATCCGGTGAAATACCGTGAGATTTCGACTACCGGCGATGCTTTAAATAAGTATTTATTTACCGATCATGAATTGGTGAATGATACATCGTCGATTGCCATAAGACAGAATCTGGTATCAAACGGCATGCGCGAATGGAAGAATAGTTATGGTATGGGTGTTGGGGCAGGTAATTCAGTACAAATACAAATAGAAAACGACAATACACACGGTGTGTACAGCATGCATAATTTCTGGATTGAAATTCTGGTGGAAGCCGGAATTCTGTTCTTCGTGGTTTGGTGTTTGTGGTATTTTTTATTAGTAAGAAAAGTGTTTTTCATTGGTAAAAGACATCCCGACGATTTTATCCGATACAACGCAAAGGCTGCATCATTGGCTCTGATTGGGCTAACTATCGGATTAATCAGCATGAGCTCGGCCATTTATTTTCTGCCAATGTATTTGTTGTTCGGAATTAGTTTTGTCACTATCCGGCTCGCTGAATAAATTGAAATTTTCTTTTTATTGATACCGCACAGTCTTTTCCGGATCAGCGATTCGGTAATACCACCAGGCTGCAAAAATGAGAAATGCAGCAAGAACTAAGCCCAGCAGCATAAACGCCAGTTCCCAGTCGCCCAGCACCGCGCCGGCCACAATGCAGCCGACACGCAGTGCGAGGTCGGCTATACTGATGAGCAAAGCTTGTTTTTGTTTATTAAAAATCAGGGTGATTCCGGAAATAGGCGACACCAGAAAGTTGATGTAAATCCAGGGCAGCAGCAGTGCGGCTATTTCTCCGGCCTGATAATATTCGTCCGAAAAAACAAAGGCGAAAACTTCCGGCGCAAAGAACAATCCCAGAATAAAAAAAGGAAACGAAAACAAAAAAAGGTTCTTCTGAATTTTGAACATCAGCGGGCGGATGTCTTTCGCCCAACGGTTAGACTGGAGGCATCCCTTTCC
>CAYSCE010000386.1:0-2880 GCA_964429475.1 uncultured Bacteroidaceae bacterium
CATGCTTTCAAGCGCATACCAGGCCGAATTGACGTTTGTAGCCTTGCTGTCGTTCCAGAACGAAATGCCGTGAACTTTCACCACAAATTCAAGGCGGTGTTCGGTTTTCTGAAAAGTCTGAAAACTTTTTCGCAGGGTGTCTTTTCTGAAATCGAAGCGGTTGGCCGCAACGGCAGCCGCCATTGAATTGTACAAATTTGGTTTTCCCTGAAGTGCTAGAGTTTCGATTTTCATGTGTTATATGTTGTTTAGCGCAGTTTCAATGTTACAATGGTTAATATGGCCAACATGATGTTGACGATAATGAAGCGGTTTACAATTTTCACTTCATTCAGTCCTTTTTTGTGATAATGATGATGAATTGGCGCCATGCGGAATGCACGGTGCTCCGATGCGTATTCATATCCGAATCTTTTTTTCCGGTATTTGAATACTGTAGTCTGAATTATGACTGAAAGAGATTCAAGCAGAAAAACTCCGCATAAAATAGGAATCAATAATTCTTTGCGAATCATGATGGCAAACACCGCAATGATTCCACCAATGGTCAGACTTCCGGTATCGCCCATGAACACCTGAGCCGGGTAAGAGTTGTACCACAAAAATCCGATCATGGCTCCAACAAAGGCTGCAATGTAAATAGTCAGCTCTCCCGAATTCGGAATGTACATTATATTGAGGTAGTCGGCAAAAATAAAGTTGCCCGAAACCCAGGCCAGCAGCATCAGAATAAGTCCCACAACCGCCGATGTCCCCGCTGCAAGTCCATCCATGCCATCGGTAAGATTGGCCCCGTTGGAAACTGCAACAATGATGAACATAACAATCGGAATGAAAATAATCCAGCCCCATTTTCCTGCGGAATCGCCCATCCATGAAGTCAAAACCGAATAATCGAATTCGTTGTCTTTTACAAACGGGATGGTGGTTTTCAGCGATTTTATTTCTTCCACTTTGAAAAAATCAGCTGCTTCTTTTTTACATTCAGTATTCAGCATGTCTGCCTCGGTGAGGTGTTCTGCCGTGTTGATTTTTTCCCTGATGACAACATTATCGTTGAAATACATAAACGATCCGACCAGAACACCCAATCCCAACTGTCCGAGAACCTTGAATTTTCCGTGTAATCCGGCTTTATTCTTTTTGAATACTTTGATGTAATCATCCAGAAATCCAATGATGCCCAGCCACACAGTTGAGATAAGAATAATAATAATGTAGGTGTTGTGAAGCTTGGCAAACAACAGTGTCGGAATCAGTATGGCTGCCAGAATTATGATACCACCCATGGTGGGTGTGCCCTTCTTTTCAATCTGTCCCTGAAGTCCGAGATCGCGGATATCTTCACCAATCTGATTTCGTTTAAGAAATTGAATTATGCGTTTCCCAAAAACCATAGCGATTAACAGCGAAAGAACCGCAGCCATAGCGGCCCGGAACGACAGGTACTGGAAAACTCCTGCACCCGGGAAGTCATAGCTTTTATCAAGAAAATCGAACAGATAGTACAGCATATCCTCAGTGTTTTAAAAATTCGTTGAGTTGTTCGGTGTCGTTAAAGTGATTCCGAACCCCGTTTATTTCCTGGTAAGTCTCGTGTCCTTTGCCTGCAACCAGAATAATGTCGCCCGGATTTGCCAGCATACACGCGGTTTTGATGGCTTCGCGACGATCGGTGATGCACAGCACTTTTCCCATATCAGCTGCATCAATGCCGCTTTTCACTTCCTGAATAATGGTGTCAGGATCTTCGGTGCGCGGGTTGTCGCTGGTAATAATCACTTTCTGACTGAAGCGCGCCATCATTTGTCCCATCAGCGGACGCTTGGTTTTATCACGGTCTCCGCCAGCTCCGGCCACAGTAATAATCTGCCCGTTTCCTTCATTCACTTCTTCGAGAGTTGACAACACATTTTTAAGTGCATCGGGCGTGTGGGCATAATCAACAACACCTGTGATGCCGCTTTCGGAGCGTATCACGTTGAATCTTCCGTTTACTTCCTCCAATGCACTCAGGTTAACAAGTACTTCTTTTTTATCCATACCGCACAATACAGCGGCAGCGTAAATAGCGGTGAGATTATAGGCGTTGAAACGGCCCACCAGTCTGAACCATGCTTCGGTTCCGTCCAAATTTAATCCGAGACCGGTTATGGCATTCTGAAGAATTTTGGTTTTAAAATCGGCCGGACGATTCAGTGCGTAGCTGTATTTTTTTGCTTTGGTATGCTGCACCATGACTTTACCGTTGGCGTCATCATCGTTGTACAATGCAAACGCGTGTGCCGGCAGATGATCGAAGAACAGTTGCTTTGCTCTGAGATATTCGGCAAATGTGCCATGATAATCGAGATGGTCGTGTGTGAGATTGGAAAAAATGCCACCGTGAAAAACAAGTCCGTGCACACGACCCTGTACAACCGCATGGGAGCTCACTTCCATGAAACAATATGCGCATCCGGCATCTGCCATTTCGCGCAGCATGCGGTTCAGTACCAATGCATCCGGAGTGGTATGTGTGGCCGGATATTCCTTGCCCGGAACCACATAGCGTATGGTTGAAATCAGTCCGGACAGATGATTCATTTTATTGAATAATTCAAAGAGCAACGTGGCCGTGGTGGTTTTGCCATTGGTGCCTGTAACGCCGATCAAATCAAGTTCTTCGGAAGGATTGTCGTACCAGTTTGCTGCAGCTTGTGCATATGTTTCGTTACCATTCTGAGTGACAATATATGTAACATCAGCGTGAATATCTTCAGGAAGATTGTCGCATACAACCGCTGCAGCACCTGCCTGCACGGCTTCGCCAATATATTTGTGTCCATCGGTTTTTACACCTTTAAGTGCAAAAAACACAAAGCCTTCCTGCACATCACG
>CAYSCE010000387.1:0-2842 GCA_964429475.1 uncultured Bacteroidaceae bacterium
ATCAGCTGAAGAAAAATTATGACACCGATGCCGAACGCAGCGAACATGTTCTCGATCAACTAACAAAAACAAAATAACGCATGGATCAACTCTCTACCCTGGTCGATTGGTCGCGGGCGCAATTCGCGCTGACAGCCATGTACCACTGGATTTTCGTTCCGCTTACACTGGGTATGACTTTCATGATTGCCTTCATGGAAACCCTGTATGTAAAAACCGGAAACGAAGAATGGAAGCGGATTACAAAGTTCTGGGCCAAACTGTTTGGAATCAATTTTGCCATCGGCGTGGCTACCGGAATTATTCTTGAATTTGAATTCGGAACCAACTGGAGCAACTACAGCTGGTTTGTGGGCGACATCTTTGGCGCTCCTCTGGCCGTCGAAGGCATCATGGCTTTCTTTATGGAAAGTACTTTTATTGCCATTATGTTTTTTGGCTGGAACAAGGTGAGCAAGAAATTTCACCTGCTCTCAACCTGGCTGGTAGCCATCGGCGCCAACCTGTCGGCATTGTGGATTCTGGTCGCCAATGGCTGGATGCAGTTCCCTACCGGCACTGTGTTCAACCCCGACACAGCCCGCAACGAAATGACTGATTTCTGGGCCGTGTTGTTTAGTCCGGTGGCCATCAACAAATTTCTGCATACCATATCGAATGGATTTGTTGTGTCGGCTTTGTTTATTACAGGAATCAGCGCATGGTTTATCCTGAAAAAACGCGAAGTTGTTTTTGCCAAAAAAAGTATGCTCATCGCAACTACTTTTGGTTTATTATCAGCCATTTTTCTGGCGCTTACCGGCGATGGCTCAGCTTATCAGGTAGCACAAAAACAGCCCATGAAACTGGCCGCCATGGAAGGCTTGTACAAAGGTCAGCAAGAAGCCGGATTAATTATGGTCGGTATGATTACCCCCGGAAAACAGCCCGGCGACCAGCAGGACGATTATGTGTTCAAGCTCGAAATTCCGAAAATGCTTTCATTGCTTGGCTACCGCGACGCCAACGCCTTTGTTCCGGGTATTGATGATCTGGTATATGGAAACGAAGAACAGGGGCTGATTTCGGCACAGGAAAAAATTGCACGCGGCACGGTGGCGGTTGAAACTTTGCGCGAATTCAAGGATGCAAAGAAAACCGGAGACACGGCCAAGGCTGCAGAACTGGCGCTGCTGTTCGATCGAAGCAAACCCGAAGGTCAGGATTTCTACAACAATTATTTCCGCTATTTTGGTTATGGTCATATCGAAAAACCCGAAGATATTGTTCCCAATGTGCCGCTTGTTTTCTATAGTTTTCATATTATGGTAGCGCTTGGATTTTTCTTCATTTTCTTCTTCGCTGTCATGTTGTTTTTCGTGATAAAAAATTCGGTCGAAAAGCGTAAACTTTGGCTACGCCTCGCTTTGTTGACATTTCCACTTGGCTTTATCGCCTCGCAGGCCGGCTGGATTGTGGCCGAAGTCGGCCGCCAGCCCTGGGTTATTCAGGACCTGATGCCTGTCAATACAGCCGTGTCGCAGGTAAGCGCCGCAGCGGTACAGCTTACTTTTGTTTTGTTTGCCATCATATTCACTTCGTTGCTGATCGCGGAAATATCGATTATGACCCGCGCCATCAAAAACGGACCAACAGAAGGAGGAAAATAATATGTTTGAAACTTTTTCATATCTGGCTTTGCAGGAATACTGGTGGTTTATCGTATCGGTTCTCGGGGCCTTTCTGGTCTTTCTGCTTTTTGTTCAGGGCGGACAAAGTCTGCTCTACACCATCGGAAAAGAAGAACCACAGACATCGATGCTGGTGAATTCGCTCGGACGCAAATGGGAATTTACCTTTACTACACTGGTTACTTTTGGCGGAGCATTTTTCGCCTCGTTTCCATTGTTTTATTCCACCAGTTTTGGCGGTGGATACTGGCTCTGGATGCTGATTCTGTTTACATTCATCTTGCAAGCCGTCAGTTACGAATTCCGCTCGAAACAAGGCAATGTATTCGGTAAAAAAACCTTCGAATGGTTTCTGTTTCTGAATGGATTTATTGGAACCGTTTCGCTCGGAGTGGCCGTGGCTACTATGTTTACCGGGGGTAACTTTGTTCACGATGACATGAATTTCACTTCGTGGAGCAACAACTGGCACGGCCTCGAAGCATTTGCCAACCCCATCAATGTGACGCTGGGACTGGCGGTATTCTTCCTGTCGCGTGTGCTGGCCATTCTGTATTTCAACAGCACCATCAACGATGGTATTATCCGCGAACGAAACAAAAAACATCTGGCCATCAACTCGGTATTATTCCTTGTTTTCTTTCTTGCTTTTGTGATTGCAACCTGGCTTATCGACGGCTATGCCTACAATCCGGCCACAGGTAAAATTTTTACCGAGCCGCACAAGTACTTTTACAATAACATAGAGCATCCGCTTACCGGAATCCTGTTTCTGCTTGGTGTTTTAATGGTCTTATTAGGACTGTTCCGGGGTAACACCTGCTATACATCCTGCGGTGGAAGAGCGCTTTATCCGGTCGGAATCGGAACTTTTCTTACTGTGCTTTCACTGTTCTGTAATCTGGGTTACAACAATACGGTTTTCTATCCGTCGCTCAGCAGCATTCAGAGCGGCCTGACGATTGAGAAAGCCTCGTCGAGCCAGTTTACATTAACCGTCATGAGTTATGTATCGCTGCTGGTTCCTTTTGTATTGGCTTACATAATTTACGCCTGGCGCTCGCTCAATAAAAAAATGATTGACGCTGAAGAAATGAACGACGATTCACACAAATATTAAAATCAAAACGATATGTACCTGTCATCAATATTATGGTTGCTTACCTGGCCCC
>CAYSCE010000388.1:0-2839 GCA_964429475.1 uncultured Bacteroidaceae bacterium
TCCCATTTATGTAACAAAATGAATGTAAATTCGTCTTAAGAAACATAAAAAAGCCATTAGTCCGTTATTATCGCATGAAGTTTTTTTCCGGCATTTTCATCGTTTTATTGCATCTGATTGCAATTCAGGTCAGCAGCCAGGTTGTATCGGGTACTGTTCGCGATGATGCCGGGATGCCGGTACCCGGAGCAACCATTGTGATTAAAAACACTTATTCGGGCGTCGTTTCTGATGAAAATGGTCAGTGGAAACTGACGACCCATGGTGGAAAAGTGGTTCTTGTTTTTTCGATGCTGGGTTATTCAACCATTGAGAAGGAAGTTGTGGTTCCGCGAAGTGGGATAACGCTTGAAACGGTCATGGAGCAATCGGTGACGCAACTCAACGAAGCACTCATTGTTGCCGACACGCGCGATCTGGGGAAAGAGATCATGCAAAAGGCCCGGGATAAGCGGAAATTGTATCAAAACAGTCTCGACGAATACCAGTGCGATGTGTATCGCAAGCTTTCGCAGATGCGCGATGAACCGAAAATGTTGTATGACAGTCTGAAACAAAGCAAAGAAGACAGTCTGAGTCAGGCCTCGGGAAGTGAATTGCTGAAGACGCCCAAGGAGCGGAGGATTGAACGGAAAGCAGCACGCAAGAAGCGAAAGGAAGACAGAAAGTTCAGAAAAAGTCATCCCGATACAACGGCAACTGTAAAGGATACAGCACGGGTTCAGCATATCGGCAGTCTGAATGAAACGGTATCGACCGATGTGGTGCGCAACGGGACTTCGCGATCGCTGATTGATGCTGAGAATACGTATGATCCGAACAAGCTGGAAGATTTTGTTTATATCAGTATTGGCTACGAAGAAGAGGGGCTTGAGGTCGACCACATGCAATACGTGTATTCCAACCCATACATGGTTTTTAATTCGGCCGAGGACTGGAGCTTTAATTTTTATGATCCGCAGCTGAAGAAAGAAATGTTGTGTCAGCAACCGCTGGTGTCGCCGCTTTCGCCCATGGCGCCCAGTCTGTATAAATTCGATTATGCCGGCTTGGACTATCAGGACAGTGTGAAGATTTTCAAGATCAAAGTCACGCCTTTATTTCCAAACGATGCATTGTTCCGTGGATTCATTTTTCTGCGCGACAGCACATTTGATCTGGTGAAGGTTGATTTAAGCATCAGTCCTCAGGCGCTGACCATGGTCGATTCTTTCAGAATTCATCAGGAATACAGGCTGATTGACCATGTGCGCTCGGTGCCGGCAGTCGAAACCATTGAATATGGAATCCGCGAAGGCCGTGTCAAAATGCTGATGACCGGAACATCGGTGTATTCAGAATATCGCTTTTCGGTTGACTCAGCTGCATTCAAAAAGAATTCGCTCGAGATGGTGCGCTACGACGATGAGGCGCTGAAGCGCGATTCAGTCTGGTGGGCCGGAAAACGACCTTTCCCATTGATGAAACCCGAATTGCTGTATTCCGATTATGTAGACAGTTTGCGCAATGTGTATTCGGGCGATGAATTTATCCGGAAGCTTGATTCAGCCTACAATCACATTGATATCTGGAGTTTTGTTTTCAAAGGTATCTGGCATCGTGACCGGAAGCGGCAGATTGAATATTACATCGGAGCATTACCAACACAGATTAATTTATTTGGTATCGGCGGTTACCGTCATAATCTGAACGGAAATTTCAGCAAGCGCTTTAAAAACGAAAACCTGCTTGATTTCGATGCCGACCTGAGTTATGGTTTCAACAACAATGATCTGCGCGGTCGTGCCGGCCTGGGGTTTACCTATATTCCGAAAAAATTTGTCAGGACCTATGTTGGATTTGGCGATTACTACGACATGATCAATAACAATCCATCGATTACCAGCGCATTCAGCCGGAGCAATTATGCGCGGACGAAGATGATCACGGTGTCGCAGCGGATGGAAGTTGTGAACGGATTGTTTGCCGATCTTTCCTTTGAACATTCCGATCAGCAGGCTATTCGCGACATGCAGATGGACAGCTGGTCGAATCAGATTTTTGGTGAAATCAACCAACCGATCGATTTCGACCGTTATGTAAAAAGCGAATTGAGGCTGAATATGGTTTACCGGATTCGCCAGAAATATATGTTTAAAGGAAACCGGAAAATTCTTTTGGGTAGTTCGTGGCCCGACCTTACATTTTCGTACCGCAAAGGGATTCCCGGTTTATTTGGCAGTGAAGTGGATTTCGATTATCTCGAATTCGGCGCCAAGGACTACGTACGTTTGAACCGTTATGGCATTTCGAACTGGAGTTTCCTGATGGGATCATTTGTCAACCGCAGCAATCTGCGTATTCTCGAAAATAAATTTTTCCGTGGCAGCGACGATTTTTTCTTCAGCAATCCGATGGAATCTTTTCAGCTGCTGGGGCCAACACTCAGCACATCATCGGCTTTTGTGCGCGGAAATTACATTCATCATTTCGAAGGCATTTTCGACAAAGTGCCGTTGCTTGGCCGTTTGAAACTATCGGTGGCAGCAGGTGGTGGCTTTTTACTGATGGAAGAAAATCATTTCAGGCATGGCGAATTTTTTGGCGGTCTCGAAAAACCTATCCGCATACGGCGTGAGCTGTTTAAATTTGGTGTGTATGCTGTAACATCGGATAATAGTATTACCAAAGCCGATTTCACCATCAAATTCGGCATCAGTTTCTACAACGCTTTCCAGCGCAAATGGGATTATTGATTTATTAAAAAAATCATCTTCAGTTGTCGCAGGTTAAAGGAATTTCATTAGGTTTGTAAAAATTTGTATTATGCACAGAATAATTTTAATTTTTGCAGCCGGCC
>CAYSCE010000389.1:0-2834 GCA_964429475.1 uncultured Bacteroidaceae bacterium
TAATGCAACTCCTGATACAGGAACGAGTAGCAGGTGTCGGCAATAATTATCGATTGTTGTTAATAATGAAACTTGCTGTGTTTGCGGTTTATCCTGTATGTTTTTATTTTTTTCATTCCGCTGATATAGTATTGTTTGTGAAAAGTAAATCCTTTGATTGCATGAATGTAATTGAGTGAATTGCTATCTTCGAGAAGCAGTCCGCTCATGTTAAACAGCAATAAACTATCGGTTTTACAAAGCGGTTTGAAATTGGCTGCAGCGCTGGATGTAGAATTATCTATAGGATAATAATCGCTGAAAGCGTCCTTTCCTAGATAATTCAAGAGTAAAAGTGAGTCGTAAACCGCATAATACTCTTCAACGAAATACACTTTATTTTTTTTGTAATGCACCACCTGTTTTGTACAAAAATGCAGACTGCAAAATGTGTTTCCACTGAAGTATTCAAGCTGAATATTGGTAATAGCTCCGTTAAAATCATCCAGCGTCATCCGGCGGCCACAGAAACCACAGCAATGATGATAATATTCCTGAACCCGCAGCCCTTGCTTCTCATTTTTACCGACAACAATATCTCGGAAACTATAACATGAGGTTGTTAGAAAAACCAATAACAATAGTAACAGATATGCTGACAATACTGTAACCTGCCTGTATTTACTAGTTTGTCCTTTACAGGTTTTATTTCGCTGCATCCACATAATCAAATGCTTTTTTCGCAAGCTGTATCCACATTTCCATATGTACACCCGGCACCTGTACCCATTCTTTCATAGGGCGTCCTTTGCCGGATGGATCAAACAATTTTGAACCGGAGAGATTCAATGCTTCAGAATGCGCATCGCCACTTAGTTTAAAAACCATTTCATTCTGAAAAAAGCACACAAATGCTTTTCCGTTTATTTTAAAGCAGGGTTTGCCAAACATCTGGCTTTGAACCGCATTTTCGAGGCTCAGTCCAATGTTCGAATATTGTTTTTCTTCCGGTGTCATTTGGTGGAATAATCCGTAATGGTAATAATTTCAACTGGTACAGTCATTTTTTCTTCAATAAGCTCATTCTCGAGAATGTACATATCGCCCGAAAACTCCTGTTTTACCTTTCCATGTTTAACCCATCCGGTCTTGCGGTCAATATATATTTCGGCATCAACATCGCCAAGCAAATCATATTGATACTTGTATCCGCTGCTTTCAACAATTTCATTTTTATTGGTTGTAATTGTTCCGATACCTGAAATTACAAATTCTTTTTCGTCGGAGGATTTATATGAATAGGTGACTTCCTGAGTGGCTTTCATGGTGCTTTCAAGCTGGATTGTTTTACTCCATTTTTCGCCCCGTGCAACCGGCTTCGAAGGATAAATGGCTGTCATCTGTTCCAGGTTGGCTTTTAAGCCATTTATTCCGAATGAATTTTTCATTTGTTCCGTCAGCATCAATTGCATGTCTTCATCTAAATCAGGCAGACCAACAAACAAGCTTGAAAACAATGTGTCAATTTTGGTGATTTCGGCAATCGAACCATCTTTTTTCATCTTTACACGAAATGCCTTGTTCATCATGTTATGCAGAATAGTTGAAAAAATATTGTCCGGATCGGGGTTGTCCGAGTCTCCGCTAAAATTTATACTGCCTGAAATCATACTCATTCCAAGCCGGGTATAACTGACTTCCATGTCGTAAACTCCGTCGTTTTCAGAAAGTACTTTAAAAGCTATTGTTCCGAATATTGAACTGGATAACTGATTTTGACTGCCGGAATTTTGCTGTGCCGAGCTCATTTCAGCTTCAATGGTTGTGGTGTAAGTTTCACCAATGGTCAGATTCAGCTGTATGGTTTCTTTCTTAAGATCTTTTGCATCTTCTGTTTTTTGCCCGCACGAGGAAAGTGCAAACATGAAAGCTGCCAGTATGAGTATGTTTTTCATGGAGTTGTTTTTGACAAAAATAGAAATTATTGTCTTTTCTGTTTTAATTTCGGACTAAAAATATTTTATGATCAGCTATTGTTTAATATACTATAGACTTCTCCTGAATTGACGGTAAAATCAGCAACAATATTTATCAACATTCTGTTTGCAGCCTTGAAATTTCTGAAGATTTCAGTAACTTTGACGGGTGAATTCTCAGAATATACAGTCGAACAAAGAGCTTGAAATGGCTTTTGAGTTTGTGTACCGCACAAACCGCAATGTTTATTTAACGGGCCGCGCCGGTACAGGTAAAACGACTTTTCTGAACCGCCTTCGCAAGGAATGTCCCAAGCGTATGGTGATTGTTGCGCCTACGGGTGTTGCAGCCATCAATGCGGGCGGTGTGACCATTCACAGCATGTTTCAGCTGCCGTTTTCACCTTTTTTCCCCGAGTCGGCCGGACTGCAGAACAATCCGCTCAACGCCATCCGTTATCGCCGGCATAAAATCCGTTTGCTCAAAAGCATCGATCTGCTGGTGATTGACGAAATCAGTATGGTGCGTGCCGATATTCTCGATGCAGTGGATGCATTGCTGCGCCGCTACCGCAATCACAATCAGGTTTTCGGTGGGGTGCAGGTTCTTATGATCGGCGATGTGCACCAGCTGCCGCCTGTCGTCAAAGAAGACGAATGGAAAATGCTGCGGTTGTATTACAACAATATGTATTTCTTCAGCAGCAAGGCGTTTGCCAATGCCAGTCCTGTGGTGATTGAACTGCAGCAGATTTTTCGTCAGAGCGATCTCGATTTTATTGTGATGCTCGAAAAAGTGCGTAACAATGGTCTGGATGAAAACACCATGCGATTGCTGAACCAGCGCTACAACAAACATTTCAATCCATCGGCTCATCC
>CAYSCE010000390.1:0-2828 GCA_964429475.1 uncultured Bacteroidaceae bacterium
TTTTTAAACTCAGCTGTATGCCGGAACGGTGGAATGTCGTAACAACCCTCTATTTGAGACAGCTTCCATTCAATGCTGCAAATTGAACTATGCAAGCTCGCTTGCAGGTTATTTTTGCTGCAATGGATTACGGCTTTTGCCTATTACATCTAATCTGTGATACTCAGTGTGTACTCTGTTAAACTCAGTGTTAAATATAACGTCTTCACTCACTCTGGTGTATTTGCCATTTCACCCTGTTTGCGCAATTTTTTTCTGTAATAAAACAAAATAATTGCAGTGGTGATTGTTGCAATAAAATCGGAGGTGGGGAGCGCAATCCAGACACCATCGAGTCCCAAAATCGCGGGAAGAATCAGGAGTAGTGGAATTAAAAATATTACCTGTCGCGAAAGACTCAGAAAAATGGCAATTTTTGCTTTGCCGATGTATTGAAAAAAACTTGAAACCACCACCTGAAATCCGACTACAAAGAAAACAATCATGGTAATGCGCATGCCATGTATAGTAGTGTTGATCATTGTTTCATCGGTGGTGAAAGCACGGGCAATCTGCTCGGGAAAAATAATGCTGGCCAGAAAACCGATTACACTGATTACTGTTGCCCACAAAATAGTCAGTTTCAAAACATCTGTTACCCGGCTAAATTGCCGGGCGCCGTAATTATACCCGACAATGGGTTGCATGCCCTGTGTGAGGCCGAGAACAATCATAACTGCCAGCATACCGATGCTGCCGATGATTCCGTAGGCCCCAATAGCATAATCGCCACCGAATCCGGTCAGCTGCAGGTTGGTGATGAGTGCAACTGCACTTGCGGCAACATGTATCATAAATGGCGATAAGCCAATGGCGAAAATATCTGATACAATTCTTTTCTTTAATCTGAAACCCGACGATCTGAAGTGTATAAATGGTTTGCGGCTGCTGAAATGAGCCAGTACCCATACCAACCCGACAAACTGCGATACCATTGTTGCAATGGCAGCACCGCGTATGCCCCATTTGAAAACAAAAATAAACAAGGGCGCCAGAATAATATTTACGCCAATGGTGAGTAAAATGGAAACCATGGCTTTTTTCGGATATCCCGAAGCCCGCATCACATTATTTAATCCGAAAAACATATGCGAAATGACCACTGCTGATAAAATAATCTGCATAAAATCACGGGCGTAAGGCAAGGTCTGATCGCTGGCCCCAAACAAACGCAGAATATCTTCAAGAAAGATCATTGATAAAATGGAGAAGGATATCCCTATAATGAGATTCAGCACCAATGCATTCCCAAGAATGCGGATGGCATCGGCCCGCCGTTTTTGCCCCATGCGAATGGAAACAAGGGCCGAAGCACCGGCTCCGACCAGTGTGCCAAATGCTATTGCCAGATTCATCACCGGAAAAGTCAGCGCCAGACCCGAGATAGCCATTGCACCAACGCCCTGACCAATAAAAATCCGGTCGATGATGTTATACAGCGAACTGGCAGTAGTGGCAATGATAGCGGGCAGCGCATAGTTGAGCAACAACTTGCCGATTTTCCCTTTTCCCAGTTCTTCGATTTTCGGATCCATCCGGTCTGATAAGTTTTGAAATAGCCGGCAAAGATAGGGATAAGTAGTCAGTTGTGAGTAGTCAGTTGTGTCCCGATAGCAATCGGGAGGTCAGTTGTGATCCGCCGCGGCGGAGTCAGCTGAAAGCGCCCACTGAAGCGTCGGTGTAGCCAGTTTCATGCAGTGGCTTGCGACATAGGGCAGGCGGCACAACGCACAGGGCACAGGGCGCAACGCGCAACGCACAACACACAACGCACAACGCACAACGCATTAGGCACAACGCTTCGCGAGTTGAAAGTTTCTAAAGTTGTCAAGTTATAACGGTTTCGAACTCAGTGTATTCGCATCAATTCTCAGACTGAATATTCTCAATTGAAAATAATTTCGAAAATGTTCGCTTAATTAAATAATTTGTCATATTATTGCAGGAATTAATTCATCAGAATGATGGTTTGCGAAATGGATCAACTGAATTTCAATAAGCCCGGACTAAAAAAGGAAAACGCGGAGCTCAGGAAGATCATTGACGAGAAATAATATATCACAATTCAAAATATTGAAATCATGAAAACAAAGTTTCTGAGAAATATTTTTACCCTCATGATGATACTGGTTTGTATTGTTGCATGCCGATACGATGATGGTCCGTTAATCAGCCTGCGTTCACCGGAAGCGCGTTTGGTAGGTACCTGGCGGGTTGTTGGTTTTGAGAAAAACGGAGTCAGTGTTTTGGAAGAATGGCGGTCTCAATACGATTGGAGACTAACTTTCTTTGATAATAACAGCGATCACTATTTTGAAGTTAAGAATTGCAATTGTTATGTTGATACGGCGGATGTGACGATAAGGACAGCAGACGGTAAATGGATGTTTGGAAATGATAATGATACGCGTTTAAACTTTGCATTTGGGTTCCAATATAACACAGATAAACCTTGCCTCGGAATGGGAATGTATCCAATAATTTCTGGATATGGGTTGCGTTTTAATGTGTCAAAACTTTCAAGCTCGAAGCTCTGGCTAAATACAACAGACTCGCTGGATAACGATTATTTGTTGAAATTTGAAAAGGAATAAAAGCATCGTATTGCAAAATATTGAAAATCATGAAAACAAAGTTACTGAGAAATATTTTTACCCTCATGATGATACTGGTTTGTATTGTTGGCTGCCGATACGATGATGGTCCGTTAATCAGCCTGCGTTCACCGGAAGCACGTTTGGTAGGTACCTGGCGGGTTGTTGGTTTTGAGAAAAACGGAGTCAGTGTTT
>CAYSCE010000391.1:0-2818 GCA_964429475.1 uncultured Bacteroidaceae bacterium
CCGATTTATTCCAACCATTTTTCAACACTTCGTTCAAATCGCCTCCCTGAGCGCCTACTCCGGGAATCAGCAGGAAATTTTCCGGAACGATCTGTCTTACCTTTTTGAGCATTTCGGCTCGGGTAGCTCCAACAACATACATCATATTTTCATCGGTGCCCCACTCTTTCGATTTGGCCAGAACGCGTTCAAATAACTGCATGCCATCATTTGATGTGGTCAGCTGAAAATCGTCAGCTCCGGGATTCGAGGTCAGAGCCAGCAATACAACCCATTTCCCATCAAATGAGAGAAATGGACTAACCGAATCTTTGCCCATATACGGAGCTACAGTTACTGCATCAAAATCGGGCGCTGTTTTGCCATCGCCGAAAAATGCCGAAGCATACAAACGCGATGTGTTGCCGATATCGGCACGCTTCGCATCAGCTATTACAAACATGGGTTCTTCTTTCGAACGGATATATTGCACCGTCCGGTACAAGGCCGACATACCTGCAAGTCCCATTGCTTCATAGAAAGCCAGATTCGGTTTATAGGCAATGGTATATTTCCATGTGGCATCAATAATCGCTTCATTGAAAGCAACAATGGCATCTTCGGCTGAACGGCCTTCGCGGATATGCGCCGGAATTTTTGACAATTCAGAATCAAGTCCCACACACAGAACGGACTTTTTAGAGAATACCATTTCGGCTAATTGCTGTTTGTTCATGTTGTTTGATTTTAAATATTGACACCTTCTTTCAATCGTTCCGTGTTTTCGGCAATCTGCAACGCATCGATAAATTGCTGAATGTCTCCGTTCATCACGCCCGGCAGATTGTACACCGTCATACCGATGCGATGGTCAGTCACACGACTTTGCGGATAATTGTACGTTCTGATTTTTGCCGAACGGTCGCCGGTCGAAACAAGTGTTTTCCGTTGACCGGCAATTTTATCAAGGTACTTCTGGTATTCAATTTCAAATATGCGGCTGCGAAGTACTTTCAGCGCCTTGTCGTAATTTTTTATCTGACTACGCTCATCCTGACACTGCACCACAATTCCGGTCGGAATATGTGTGAGGCGGATGGCCGAATAGGTCGTATTTACAGACTGTCCGCCCGCTCCCGAAGAGCAGAATGTGTCTTTCCGGATATCGGATTCTTTTATATCCACATCAACCTCGTCAGCTTCGGGTAAAACCGCCACGGTAGCAGCCGATGTGTGAATACGGCCCTGCGCCTCGGTTTCGGGCACACGCTGCACGCGATGCACACCCGATTCAAATTTCAAAGTGCCATAAGCGCTGTCGGCATTTACGTTGAGAATAATTTCCTTGTATCCGCCCATGGTACCTTCGGTGAAGTCTACCACGTCGTATTTCCACTTTCTGTTTTCGAGATAACGTGTATACATACGGAATAAATCGCCGGCAAAAAGACTGGCTTCGTCTCCGCCTGTACCGCCCCGGATTTCAATGATACAGTTTTTCCTATCCTGTGGATCGGAAGGAAGAAGCAGAATTTTGATTTCCTCTTCCATCGAATCTTTTTTCTGCAAAAGCTCATCTATTTCAGCTTTTGCCATTTCGCGGAAATCCTCATCTTTTTCAGTCGCCAGAATGTTTTTCGAATTTTCAATGTTTGCCAGCACGTTCGAATATTCAAGATAAGCTTCCGAAACAGCCTGCAATTCCTTGTATTCTTTATTCAGTGCAATATATCGCTTCATATCGGCAATCACATCCGGTTCAATCAGCATGCGACCGATTTCTTCCCACTTTTCATGTACTTCTTTCAGTTTTCCGAGAATATCCATCTTTTTAGTTTACTTTTTTAAATGTTCCGAACTGTGACTGCAACTCAACTTCGCTTCGGTCAGACGACTCGCAATGACCAATTATCTGCGCATCAATGCCGCAGTCAGAGGCCATTTTGATCATTTCAACTGCAGAAGTCGAATCGGTGTAAATTTCGAGCCGGTGACCCATATTGAATGTGCGGTACATTTCTTCAGGTTCCGTTCCGGTATTCATAATGAGCTGAAAAACCGGCGGTACATCGAACAAATTGTCTTTAACGACTTTCAGCTTATCAATAAATTTAATGCATTTGAATTGTCCTCCGCCTGTACAATGAATCAGCCCGTGAACCGAACCACGCATCTTTTCAAACACCTGCTTCATTAATGGAAGATATGTTCGTGTGGGCGATAACACCAGTTTTCCCATGTCGATTCCCTGAACAGGCGATGCATCGGTGAGTCCGTACCGGCCGATGTAGGCGAAAGCTTCAATGGCCGGATCAAATGTCTCGGGAAATGTTTGTCCAACACTTTTGTTGAACATATCGTGACGACCCGATGTGAGTCCGTTGCTGCCCATACCGCTGTTGTAACGGTCTTCCCAGGCACATTGTCCCGATGAAGAAAGACCCACGATGACATCGCCCGGAGCAATGGCTTCATTGCTGATAAAATCGCGGCGGTTTACAAAACCCAGCGCTGTAGCATCCACAATGATGGTGCGGACAAGATCGCCAACATCTGCGGTTTCGCCACCCGACAGCACCACATCAATACCATACTTTTTCATCTGATTGCAGAACCGGATATTCCCTTCAATAATGGCTGCAATCACTTCGCCGGGAATCAGATTTTTATTGCGCCCGATGGTCGAAGAAACAAAAAAGTGATTATCGATGCCAACACAAAGCATGTCATCGGTATTCATCACCATGGCATCGGTGGCAATATCCTGCCATACGCTCAGATCGCCGGTCTGTTTCCAGTAGGCATAAGCCAGCGCGCTTTTGGTTCCTGCACCGTCGGC
>CAYSCE010000392.1:0-2792 GCA_964429475.1 uncultured Bacteroidaceae bacterium
CGCTGAAAGAACTGATTATGTATGGTGTTAAAGGGATGGCCGCCTATGCCGAGCACGCCTGGAATCTGAATCACACCGACAAAGACATTATTAATTTCACCACGCATGCACTGGCGCAATTGCTCCGCACCGACATCGGCGCCGACGAACTCGTTGCGCTGACCATGAAAACCGGCGAACATTGTGTAAAAACCATGGCGCTGCTCGACAAAGCCAATACCAGCACCTATGGCAATCCCGAAATCACTCAGGTAAACATTGGAACCCGTAACAATCCCGGAATTCTCATCAGCGGCCACGATCTGCGCGACCTCGAAGATCTGCTCGAGCAGACCAAAGGTACCGGCGTTGATGTGTATACCCACAGCGAAATGCTGCCTGCACACTACTATCCCAAATTCAAACAATACGAAAACTTTGTTGGTAACTACGGTTCATCATGGTGGAAACAGGTTGATGATTTTGAAACCTTCAACGGACCATTCCTCTTTACCACCAACTGTATTGTTCCTCCGCGTGCCAATGCCAACTATGCCGACCGTATTTATACCACCGGCGCATCGGGACTCGAAGGTGCTGTTCATATTGCCGATCGTCCCGAAGGCGGCCGCAAAGACTTTTCTGTGATTATTGAACACGCAAAAAAATGTCAGCCGCCGGTGCAAATCGAAACCGGCAGCATCGTGGGTGGATTTGCCCATGCTCAGGTGCTGGCTCTGGCCGATAAAGTTGTCGATGCAGTGAAATCCGGCGCTATCCGCAAATTTGTGGTGATGGCCGGTTGCGACGGCCGCATGAAATCACGCGAATACTACACCGAATTTGCTGAAAAACTTCCGACCGACACCGTTATCCTTACCGCTGGTTGTGCCAAATACCGCTACAACAAACTGCAGCTGGGCGACATCGGCGGAATTCCGCGCGTGCTCGATGCTGGCCAGTGCAACGACAGCTATTCTCTCGCAGTAATAGCTCTCAAACTCAAAGAGGTTTTCGGTCTCGACGATGTAAACAAGCTTCCGATTGTGTACAACATTGCATGGTACGAACAGAAAGCTGTTGCCGTTTTGCTGGCACTGCTGTCGCTGGGCGTCAAGAACATTCACCTTGGGCCAACGCTTCCGGGGTTCCTGTCACCCAATGTGGCCAAAGTGCTCGTTGATAACTTCGGAATCGGCGGCATCACCAATGTGGATGAAGATATCGCCATGATGATCGGATAATAAATAATTGGGAAAAAGGGGCGGTTACAGGCCCCTTTTTTCTTACTTAAAATTCAGAACAATGAAAAGTACTCTTTTTTCAAATGCAGTTGCAAAAGAAAATCCACATGGCTTGGATGTAAAAGTTATGTATAACGATCCTTCGGCTCAGGCGCTTCTGATTACGCTTCAACCCGGTCAGTCGATGAAGCCGCACACAACTCCGGTAGATGTTTTCTTCTTTGTGTTTGAGGGAACTGCAACTGTACATATCGGTGAAGAAACTGAATCGTTTGTTGCCGGAACGCTTATTGAAAGCCCGAAAGACATATTACATCATTTATCCAATCAATCCGCTGCAACAGCCCGGATACTGGTTGTAAAAGCACCACGTCCCTGATCGACCGGAACATTCATAACCGACATTTAAGAAAAAAAAAACCATGGAAAACGCATTTGAACATTCAACAGCAACAACAATCGCTTCGGCCATTGATTACACGCCGGGTGGCATTGTTAGTAAAATTGTCTCTAAAAACACCGGTGGTAACCTGACTCTGTTTGCCTTCGATGCCGGTCAGGCCCTGAGCGAACACGCGGCACCTTTCGATGCCGTGGTACAGGTAATTGAAGGAACCGGTGAATACGTCATTGGCGGAGTGTCGCATACCGTGAAAGCCGGGCAGCTGATTATCATGCCGGCCAACATTCCTCATGCCGTAAAAGCCCCCGAAGCCTTTAAAATGCTCTTGTTCATGATTAAAGGTTAAAAAAACACTTGACTTTCACATTTTTTGGGTTATCTTTACAGGAACAAATAAACTAAGTGTATGAACAAACTACTGCTATTTCTGCTATTGTTGCCTTTGGCATTAATTTCCTGTAAGAAAGATGATCCTGAGCCATCTCCTTACGATCAGATAACCGTTGAACAGAAGCAGGAAGCTTTTGTTCTGCTAACTACCGCCACCTGGTGCGGCTACTGCGGCGAATGGGGAATTCCCACATTTGAAGGCGCTTTTGAAGGTGATGGAGGTGTTACCGCTTCACGCGTAAACGGATTGGCTTTGCATTATTCGTCCTCCGATCCCATGTACAACGTAATGGCAGCCAATATGAAAACCCAGCTCGCCATTGGCGGACCTCCGAATCTGTGGATTGAATTCGACAATTCATACAATTTATCGCCTTCGGGCTGGACGAATGCCATCAAAACACGTCAGAACCAGGCTGCCCCGCCCTGCGGTATCGGCATGTATTCCACTTACGAAAGTGGTAAATACACCATTTATGTAAAGACAAAATTCTTTTCAACCATGTCCGGCACATACAATCTGGCCATTTACGCCTATCAGAACGGTGTTATAAATCAGCAGGAAATCAATGGACAGCCAACTGATCCCGATTATGTTCACAATTATGTTCTGCGGGGCGAAGTTGTTTCCAATAATGCCGGCACCTGGGGTGCTCAACTCTTTACAGGTACTTCACCAACCGAAGACTTTACCGCAACCTACACGTATACGCCGCCAACCAGCATCCAGCCTACGAATATTCATTTTGTAGCAGTTATTTATAAAATGGAAGGCG
>CAYSCE010000393.1:0-2780 GCA_964429475.1 uncultured Bacteroidaceae bacterium
ATTGTTTCAGAAAGCCTGTAAGCGAGCCGCGTATCTCTTCTTTAATGCCGTAAAAACTGCCGAACATCACCAGATCGTTGGCAGTGGGAGTTGGATATATCAATTCGGCCTGGCCTTCCTTACGGATTTTATAAAAGGAATACTCAGCATCGTTGCTGTCGTTCAGTACAGCAATGGCAATGCGCGACAATCCATTCGAATACCGGGTAATGTAGTCTATCGAAACCTGATTGCGAACCAGAAATTTTTCAATCAGTTTCCCAATGGCATCTATGGCGTAATCGCCTACCAGAACAACATTTTCGTTCAGTCGCCCCAGCGAAACCGATGTGTTCAGCATGGCACCGCCCGGATTCCCTTCTACCGGCTTGTCTTCTTTAAATAAAATGTCATACACGGTTTCACCGACACAAATAAAACGTTTCTGAGGCAATTTCATACGATTTTCAATTTCAGGATGGCTGGTTTTCTCCGGTATTGGAAAATATCCGCACAAAAAAACGGATGACCGGAGAAGCGAGAATATACACAAGAATTACCAGCGATATAGCAGCCCAGCTGAACAGAATAAACAGCGGAATGGCTGTAAGTACCAGCAATATGGCCAGAATAATACTGGTGGTATCGTGTAGTTTTAACGAAAGCAATGGAAGCGGGAGTAACATGCTGGCAGCCAACGACAGCGCCAGTAGGTTGATTAAAACGACAGCCTCACTGACTCCGGCCAGCTCGGCCCAATATAAACTTACCGATGCCAGCAACAATCCGGCAGCGGGCGTTGGCAAACCCAGAAAAGTTTTTGTCTGCCGCGTGTCAATATTGAATTTGGCAAGACGTGCAGCGGCTGCTACAGCAAACAATATGGCCGGTATCACCGGAAGCCAGGTTGAAAGCTGATCAACCGTCATTGGCCGGTATGTCTGAATAACCGAAATGGCAATAACAGCCGGCGCAACACCAAACGACACGCCATCGCACAACGAGTCGAACTGTTTTCCGAATTCCGATTTTGCATTCAGCAGCCGGGCAACCATGCCGTCCAATAAATCGCACAAAGCAGCCAGCAGTATGCAATAGAAGGCGTAATCGATGAAATAGAACGGCTGCAACGCAATCACAATGGCACATACACCGAAAAATAAATTTCCGGCTGTGATCAGGTTTGGTATAAGCACTTTCAGTTTCAAGGGCCAAACTTACGATTTTTTTGGCGATCGGGCTGCATGTTGATCGATATCAGCTGTAGGAACATTATAAAAAACGGGGCTGCCACAAATTGTTGAGGCAGCCCCGTTTTTATTTTGTAAAACCTGAGTTTTGTACCTTTTTCAATTGGTTTCTCAGAGTAAATCGTTCGCCAGATTGGCCAGCTCGCTTCGTTCTCCTTTTTCGAGTTTCACATGTGCGTACAGCTCGTGATGCTTGATTTTATCAATCAGATAGCTCAATCCATTACTTTGTGAATCCAGATACGGAGTGTCAATCTGATGAATGTCGCCGGTAAAAATAATTTTGGTTCCTTCGCCGGCACGGGTAATGATGGTCTTTACTTCATGCGGGGTCAGGTTCTGGGCTTCATCCACAATAAAGCAAATGTTGCTCAGGCTTCGTCCGCGAATGTATGCCAGCGGGGTGATGACCAGTTTTTCTTTTTCAAGCAATTCGTCAATCTGTGTGGCTTCTTTGTCGCCATACTGATTTTTGATGAATTTAAGATTGTCGAAAAGTGGCTCCATGTAAGGATTCAGCTTACTTTTGATATCGCCCGGCAGAAATCCGATATCCTTGTTACTCAGCGGCACAATGGGGCGGGCGAGATACACCTGCTTGAACAGTTTTTTCTGTTCCAATGCTCCGGCCAGTGCCAGCAATGTTTTACCGGTTCCGGCAACGCCCTGCAGGGTCACCAGTTTTATTTCGGGGGCTGTGATGGCGTGGAGGGCAAATACCTGTTCGGCATTGCGTGGCATAATGCGGTATGCAGGCTTTTTCTCCAGCTTTTCAATATTGCCGGTGATTGGATTGTAGTATGCCAGAACAGAGGTGGTGGTGTTGCGGAGAATAAAATAATGATTCGGAATGGGCTTTTTAATACCGATTTCTTCGGGAAGGCAAAATCCCTGCTGATAAATGGTGTCGATAATCTCCTTCCGAAGCCCTTCAATCATGGTACTACCGGTGTACAGTCCTTCGACGTCTTTTACCTTGCCGGTTTCGAAGTCCTCGGCAACAATGTTGAGCGCTTTGGCTTTCAAACGAAGGTTAATGTCCTTTGAAACCAGAATAACTTTGCGGTCTTTGTATTTCTGCGACAGTTTAATGGCTACATTGATGATCCGGTGATCTACTTTATCGCTGTGATACAGCTTGGTCGCGTCGGGATTGCTGGTTTCATCCATAATAACGGTAAACATCCCTTTTGCGCGCTCAATTTTAATCCAGTCTTTGATAGGCTGGTTGTCCGACATTTTATCAAGTATCCTGATGAATTCGCGGGCTTCGTAATTCTTTGTGTCATTTCCTTTTTTGAATGTGTCCAGTTCTTCGAGTACCGAAATGGGCATGGCAACATCGTTGTCATCAAAACTGTAAATGGCGCTGTGGTTGTACAGAATCACCGAGGTGTCGAGTACGAAAATCTTCTTCTGCTTCTGCGTTGTCTTTGCCATAGTGTGTGAGTTTTTTACAAATAAACGGTTTTATTGGCCGCACCCGAAAATAATGCCGGATTATTTTTTAACAATCGAAGGTTTATTATCATTATTGGTATTTTCCCGGAC
>CAYSCE010000394.1:0-2755 GCA_964429475.1 uncultured Bacteroidaceae bacterium
ATGTTAGTAGCCAGTCCGCCGCGGCGGATCAGTAGCCAGTATTCAGTAGTGAGTTTATATTTCACTCATAACTCATAACTCATAACTTATAACTGGGCACTGGCAACTGACCACTCAGAAGTATTCAGTAGCCAGTAGCCAGTTAGATTTCACTCACAAATGACAACTGACAACTGACAACTGACCACTTAAAATCATTGGTTCATCTCGCCCCGAAGTGGCTTTTGAAGCATCGTTGCAAGATCTTTTTCTTTATATCCCTGGCCTAAAAGAAACATCGCTTTTGCTATCGCCGCTTCGGTGGTAATGTCGTTTCCCGACACAACGCCGAGGTTCATCAAAGGCAGACTGGCAGCGTATTTCCCCATTTCAACCATGCCGCCTTTGCATTGTGTTACGTTGAATAAAACTTTTCCGGATGAAACAGCTTCGTGAATGGTTTTGACAAAGCTGCTGGTGGTGGGTGCATTTCCGGAACCAAAAGTTTCGAGAATGATTACATCAAGATCTTCTTGTAATAACACCGGCCGCGTGTATGCATCGGGCATACCGGGGAACAGCTTCAGAATGCCAACCCGCGGAGAAAGTTCTTTGTATACTTTCAGATTTTTGAAACTTGGCTTTGCAATAAATGCAGTATTGAATTTTATTTTCACACCGATCTCTGCAAGCAGCGGATAATTGCCGGAAATAAATGCATTGAAGTTTTCTGCATTGATTTTTGAAGTACGGTTTCCGCGGAAAATTCGGTTTTCGAAACAGATGGCTACTTCGGGAACCATTGCTGTGCCTTCGTCGTAGGCGGCTGCCACTTCAATAGCGTTGATCAGATTTTCGCGGCCATCGCTGCGGACCATGCCCAGCGGCAATTGCGATCCGGTCAGAATTACCGGTTTGTTTAAATTCTCCAGCATAAAACTCAGCACCGATGCGGTGTACGCCATGGTGTCCGATCCATGCAGAATTACAAATCCATCGTATTGGAGATAATTGCTTTCAATAATTTCGACCAGATCTTTCCAGAATTCAGGATTCATATCCGATGAATCGATGATGTTCTGCATGCTCACCAGATCAATCTTTACCGGAAGACTTTCCAGCACAGGAAGATAGTGATACATGTTGTTGAGCTCAAGCGGGATGAGCGATCCGTCCGATTCGCGGCGTATCATTCCGATGGTGCCGCCGGTGTATATGAGGAGTACTGATTTTTTGCTGTTCATGTCGTCTGTATCTTTTGAAAAACCTGCAAAGCGTTTCGGGTAGTGGCTTCTGCTATGGTGGCTTCATCCACGCAAAGCGTTTGCGACAACAAAGTAACAACATATTTCAGATATGCAGGCTCGTTTCTTTTTCCGCGAAACGGCATAGGTGCCAGAAACGGCGCATCGGTTTCGAGAACAAGATGATCAAGCCCGGTGTAGGTCACAATCTCGCGCAGGTTGCTGTTTTTAAAAGTAATCACACCACTGATTCCAAGCTTATATCCAAGATCAATGGCCGCTTTTGCATCTTCCTTTTCTCCGCTGAAACAATGAAGAACGCCCTGTACTTTTCCATTGAATTCCGACATAATTTTCAGCGTTTCCTGCATCGAACTGCGTTGATGAATGGAAACAGGTAAATGCAGGCGGGATGCCGTTTCCATCATATAGCGGAAAACAATTTCCTGCTCATTGAAATATGTTTTGTCCCAATATAAATCGGTGCCGATTTCACCCACGGCAATCCATGGAAAACCACACTCAATTTCCTTGTCAAAATGTGTAAGCTGCTCTCTGTAATCCGAATCCACACTGGTTGGATGAATACCTGTCATGCCATACATCTGACCCGGAAACTGTTCAACCAATTGTTTTACTTTCTCCGTGTGGTCTTTATCGATATCAGGGATCAGCAATTTCTCAACTCCGGCTTCGCTGGCGCGTTGCGCAACTGAGTCCAGATCTTCGTCAAACTGCGAAAGATAGAGGTGTGTATGAGTGTCAATCAACATCATTTTTTTACAAAGAAACATGAAAAATTCCGATTGACAGCCAAAATTTCAAGAGAATATATCCCTTTTGCAAGTTGCGAAACATTAATTTCCTGACGACTTACTTTTCCTGCCAGCACAAGGCGCCCTGATTCGTCATATATTCTGAAAATGGCTTCATCGTTTATTCCGGACTGAATATGGATCACATCTGCAACAGGATTCGGATAGAAACTGATTTCATTTTCTGTACTTTCATTCAGGCCAACCGGATCAAAAACAACAATGGTCAACGTGGCCGAATCATCGGCGCAGCCGGTCGAAACAGCTTCCAGCATTACGTTGTAAAACGCTGGAGCCGCGGCATAGGTATGATAGGGATTGATGTCACTACTGGTGGCTCCGTCGCCGAAATGCCAGAGATATGAATCGGCGTACTGCGACTGGTTTGTGAAAACAATCAGCGGATTGGAAACCGGGACAGTGTCGTTGGATGCAATAAACTGCGCTTCAGCATTGGGTGAAACAATAATGTAGTTTGAATATTCTAATGTGTCGTTCCCGAACGAACTCACGGCAATCAGCCCTGCATCATAGGTTCCGGCGTTGTTATAAACAACGGTACATTGATCGCCTGTTTGATTGACCAGAGTTGCTCCGGGATAATTCCAGATAAGTGAACTTGCATTCTGGCTTGCAGAAACGAATACAACGGTGTCACCTTCGCAGACATTTGTATAGTCTGCGCTAAATTGCGCAACGGCAGCGGCATTGATTACC
>CAYSCE010000395.1:0-2719 GCA_964429475.1 uncultured Bacteroidaceae bacterium
TTACGAACGATTTGTGAAACCCATGCACCAGACTTTTATTGAGCCCACGAAGCGCTATGCCGACATTATTATTCCTCAGGGTGGTGCCAATAAAATTGCCATTGATATTTTAACGGCAAAAATCGGATCAAAACTGGCCGAATACAATGGCAGTCTATCGACTTCCCGATGAAATAGTTTTTCCCGATCCGCACGAAGCAGAACCCGACGGGCTGCTGGCAGTTGGCGGCGATTATTCGGTTGAGCGCATGTTGCTGGCCTATAATCATGGCATTTTTCCGTGGTTTCAGTACAAAGGCGATATTTACTGGTACGCCACCAATCCGCGCATGATTGTATTCCCTGACACATATAAACCCAATCATGGTTTGAGACGTTTGTTAAAAAACAGCCCGTATCATGTCACCATTAACACCTGTTTCGAGGACGTCATCAATCACTGCGCAAAAATAAAGCGGAAAGAAAAAGGGACCTGGATTAACCGTAATTATAAAAAATATTTTATTGAACTGCACAAACTCGGGCACGCTGTTTCCATTGAAACATGGCTTGGCGACGAGCTTGCAGGGGGTTTGTACGGCATTGTGGCCGGCAATGGATTTACGGGTGAAAGCATGTTTTCGCTTCATCCGAATGCATCGAAAGTTGCCTTTCATCAGCTGGTCATGCTTGCGCGACATCTGAAATGGACTTTTATTGATGCACAACAGGACACACCACACATGCGCTTACTCGGAGGTGAACTCATTTCTTTTGACGATTTTTACCTGCTGCTCACAGAATAATAAAACGTCTCAATCGAAGATTACACCTTGATTTCACGTATAATTTTTTTGTACCTTTGCACTTGTATAATTGATTCCTCCAATGAAATACACTATTCCGTTTTTATTATCGGAAGCTGTTAAAAAGAATTCCGAACGACCGGCGCTGGCATTTGTAGGAGAAGCTCCATTGACTTATTCCGATATGGCTGGTCATATATGCAACACCATTGGATTTTTACAAAACAAAGGCATTACGAAAGGAGACAAGGTGGCGCTTTGGGGCACCAATTCTCCACAGTGGGCCATTGCGTATCTGGCCATTACCAGCATGGGAGCTATTGTTGTGCCGATTCTGCCAGAAACTTTAGCAGCGGATGTGGTTACCATTCTGAATCATTCCGAATCGAAACAGATTTTTCTTACACAACCATTGGCAGTAAAACTGGCCGAAGAAAATATTTCTGCTGAAATCGGGCAGATCAGTCTGGAGAGTCATTTCGATGAAGCTCCGAAAACACAGGCCAGTTGCGATTTTGATTTGTTTGATGTCGAAGAAAACGATCTGGCAGCAATCATCTACACATCGGGGACCACCGGGCGGGCCAAGGGTGTTATGCTGACTCAGCGGAATATTTCGCATGTCGGCTGGCACAGCAACGACATTCAGCCCATTAACAATCAGGACCGTTTTTTATCGGTTTTACCGCTGGCACACACGTATGAAAATTCGATCGGATTTTTGCTGGCGATGTTTTTCGGTGCCTGCATTTATTATTTGCGCAAAGCGCCCACAGCCTCTGTTCTGATGCCTGCTATGGCCGAAGTGAAACCAACTTTGATGCTGACTGTGCCTTTGATTATTGAAAAAGTATATCGTCAGAAAATCATTAAGACCTTCACGAAAAACCGCTTCATACGCTTTATATATCGCATTCCTGTTTTCAGAAAACTGTTGAACAGGATGGCCGGGAAAAAATTATATGCATCCTTTGGCGGTCATTTAAAATTTTTCGGAATCGGAGGTGCAAAGCTGAATGCGACAGTAGAAAAGTTTTTACGCGAAGCAAAATTTCCCTATGCCATCGGATATGGATTGACAGAATCATCACCCTTGCTTGCCGGAGCCAATGCGCAACACACGCGATTTCAGTCGACAGGCCCGGCCTATACCGGCATTGAGTTGAAAATAAACAATCCGAATCCGGAAACAGGAGAAGGTGAGATCTGGGGCCGTGGCCCGAATGTAATGAAAGGTTATTACAAAGATCCGGAAATGACGGCCGAAGTGCTCACACCTGATGGATGGCTGAAAACCGGCGATCTGGGCAAGCTCGACAACGACGGCTATCTGTATATTCTTGGCCGGTCGAAAAATGTGATTATTGGTGCCAGCGGAAAAAATATTTATCCCGAAGAAATTGAGGCGCTGATCAATAATTACCCGATGGTAACCGAATCGCTGGTTCTGGAGCGCAAAGGGCGACTGGTAGCGCTTGTTCAGCTGAATATGGAAGAACTTGAAATACAGATTTCCGAGATTAAATCCAACCTTGAAGCCCGCAAGGAAGAAATTCTTGAAGAAATCAGAAAGTATGTAAACGAGCGAGTAAGCCAGCTTTCGCAGTTGCAGTCGGTCATTATCCAGGCCAGTCCTTTTGAAAAGACCGCTACGATGAAGATTAAACGGTATCTTTATGCATGATTTAAGAATATCGATTTTTGATATTAGATTTTTGATCTATGTCGCGATAGCTATCGCGATTTGATCGGAAGGGTGAGGAACACTGAACACTGAACACTGAACCTGTCTGCAGCCAGGCAGGCAAGGAAGGAAGAAGGAAGAAGTAAAGTATGAATTATTAATAACCGTTAACCATTAACCGATAACCATTAACCCTTTCGAACCTGTCTGCCAGCCAGGCAGGCACTGAACACTGAACCTGTCTGCAGCC
>CAYSCE010000396.1:0-2710 GCA_964429475.1 uncultured Bacteroidaceae bacterium
TCGGTCGGGACTTTCAGTACTGACGCTTGCGGTCAGCACTTTCAGACGCACAACGCATAGTGCATGAGGCTCAACCCCACAACTCCATATATAAAAGACTACACCCAACCTCAGAGCGCACGCACAAAAGCATTCACGAATTTCCGCAGATTTTGCGGGGCCGATTGCTCAATCTTTGTACATTTGCTGTGTAAATTGAATTCAATGGTAACGCTGAAAAGAAAAAAACGTTCTTTTTTCGGATATCTGTGGCGCTTTTTTGCAAAGCTGGCCGCCTTGTTTTTTATTTCATCCATTGGCATGGTGATCGTTTACAAATGGGTCAACCCGCCTGTAACGCCATTGATGGTCATCCGCATGTTTCAGAATAAGATGGATGGAAAAACACCTGAAATGAAATACGACTGGGTCGATCTGGAGTCCATCAGTCCGTATATGTGGCAGGGCGCCATTGCCGGCGAAGACGGATATTTTTTATATCACAACGGTTTTGATTTAGACGCCATCGAAGCAGCGCGTGAATACAACAAAACACATAAAGACAAACGCGGCGCCAGCACCATCTCGCAGCAAACCGCCAAAAATGTTTTTCTCTGGCCCGATCGCACCTGGGTGCGCAAAGGCCTTGAGGTATATTTCAGTTTTCTGATTGAAAAATTGTGGACCAAGGAAAGAATCATGGAAGTCTATCTCAATGTGATTGAATACGGTGACGGCATCTATGGTGTACACGAAGCTGCAGATGAATATTTCGACAAGTCGCCCGATAAATTATCCATGGAACAATGTGCCATGCTGGTAGCCGGTTTCCCGAATCCGCGCAAATGGAATCCGCAGACAAAGGCTCCTCAACTGTATTCGCGTCAGAGAATTATTCTGCGCAACATGTACAACATCGGACCACAGAAATTAGAGAAACATCCATACAGCGAAGTCCGTGGAAAGAAGAGGCGATAGCGAAGTGTACAACTGGCTCGGGAAGCTGGATATAGCGTATGATTATTACGAACATCCGCCGGCCCCGACTGCCGAAATTGCGTCGCAATACTGGAAAGACATTGATGCTGCGCATTGCAAAAATCTGTTTTTTCGCAACCACAAAGGTAATCAGCATTATCTGGTCATTTTTCATTACCAGCAGAATATTATGATACGCGATCTCGAACAGCGTTTGAAGCAGGGGAAACTTACTTTTGCTTCGCCCGAACGCATGGAGCGATATCTGAAAATCAAGCCTGGAAGCGTGTCTCCGTTTGGCCTTATTCACGACACAGATCATCATGTGATCGTTTTCCTCGATGAGAACCTGCAGAAATACGACCGTATCAGCTTTCATCCGAATCTGAACGAAGCATCACTGGTGATTAAATTTAATGATTTTATCAGGTATATGGAAGCTGTGAAAAATCCGTTTTCGTTTCTAAGTTTGTACTAAAATGTCATTATGCTTTTAACCGAATCAGACAGGAAAATAATACGCCGCGAATGCAGAGCTGGCTTTGTTGTTCCACTGTTGCTTTTTCTGACATCGATGCTTTCATATATTGCATTTCTTGTAAACACCGCCGATCCAATGGAAAATGTTCTCAGAACCTCTCTGATATGGATTATCGTCTCTTTGGTAGTGGCTGTCCTCATTATGTTTCTGATGAACCGGAAATATTTTGCTGACCTGCGTGAAGGTGAAAAATTCAGTGAGCTGAAAACGATTCAGGATAAAATACAGAGAACGGAATATGAGGCCGGGAGCGGCGTAGTAGGTGCATCAGCTATGGAGATGAAAGCGTTTACCCGTTATGATATTGTTGTTGACAACACTGCGTATCAGGTCGAAGTTGAGCAGTTTCTTCGTTGTAATAAGGGTGATAGAATTACGTTTCATTATGCCAGCAGGAGCAGGCTGATGCTTGGATTTGAGTTGAAAAAATGAAAAGATTTATCGACAATAATCTGGGTCCCGTTTTTCCACCACAGGTGATGGTTGGAGGACTTGTTTTTTGCGGCTGCGGAATTCTGGTTCTGTTTCAGTTTTGGTATATGGGCATATTAATGATTGTTCTGGGTGGCTATGTCGGAATTGGGGTTAATGGTATCCGCATAGACGCTGCAGGACAAAGATTTAAAACCTACACGAAATGGCTCGGAATCCGCAATGGAAAATGGAAATCAATGGAGCCTTTTCCGTTTGTTGCAGTAGTTTCGAAGCAGGTCGGATTAACGATGGCCAGCCGTGGTAACCGGTCGATGGATTTCGGAGAAATTACGTATACCATTTGTCTGCTGTCGAAGACGCACCGCACAAAAGTCATTCTGCGGCAGGAAGACACGCGTAGAGCGGCAGAGAACTATGCGGATTTTATTGCATTAAAGCTGAATAAAATGGTGGTGCAGTATGCGCCTGAAATCAGCGCTCAGACACGGGAACGGAATATGAGAAGAAGATAGTCAATCTGTATTAAATGTTTGTTGGGTGTAGTCTGATATAAGTGATTAGTGGAAGCTGTCTCAAAAAAGTGGGTTGTTACGACATTCCACCGTTCCGGCCACTACAAACCCTCGAAGAGTTCGGAACTCTTCGAGGGTTCTTACGCCGGCCGGAACATGGAACCGTTGTAACAACTTCAAAAACAACGGTTCCATGTCCTTCAGCTCCTACGTCGCTTCCGGACGATGGAATGTTGTTTTTGTCACTGAAGACTATTTGAGACAG
>CAYSCE010000397.1:0-2702 GCA_964429475.1 uncultured Bacteroidaceae bacterium
ATTTCATGCCACACAGAGTCCGCTGATGGCGCGTTGTATTACGAACGAAAAATATGGCCGGCGTGTATTTTATGGTGCCATGATAACTGAAGGTATTCTGGCTCTCATATGGGCTGCGGCCGCCATGGCCTTCTTTGGCGGTGTCGACAGTCTGAATAATACCATGATAGCTCATGATGAAAATGCAGCCTGGGTCGTTAATGAAATAAGTACCTCGCTGCTGGGTCGCTTTGGCGCTGTGCTGGCCATTCTTGGCGTGGTGGCTGCGCCCATTACTTCAGGCGATACCGCTTTTCGCAGCGCCCGCCTCATTGTTGCTGATTTTTTGCACGTAAAGCAAAAAAGTATTTTACATCGCTTGTATATTGCAGTGCCTTTGTTTCTTGGAGGTTTTATTCTGACTCAGGTCGATTTCGGTATTATCTGGCGCTACATGGCCTGGAGCAATCAAACCCTGGCTACGGTCACACTTTGGGCCATCACGGTATATCTGGTACTGGCTCGCCGGGCATGGATTGTTTCATTTATTCCGGCTGCATTCATGACCATGGTGGTGTGTACGTACATTTTCTTTTCGCGCCTCGAAGGCTTTGGGCTCGACTATCAGCTGTCTATCCTCATCGGGGCTTCCATTACAGCTGTTGTACTCATTATTTTCTTTTTCTGGCTGCGCAGACAATACAAAAAAACAAACTAATCATACGCTGTTTACGGAAAGATTTTTTCGGCAAAAAAACTTTTTTTCGTTCAAATGGAAAAACTTTTCTAATTTAGCGACGTTTAAATACTTAAACTGAAAAAAAATGAAGAAATTCATCTTCCTGTTAATGCTTATCCCGCTGGTTATTGGAACTTCGTGCGATAAAACCAGTAATATTGTTGTTTTCAAAAAGAAAATCAAATACAAAGTATCGGGAACTGCAACCGAAATCATGGTTACCTACGTCAACGACCGTGGTGAAACCAAAATGACGGGTATTTCAACAGGAACCATTCCCTGGGAATATGAATTCAGTGTAAAACCCGACTCATACGTTTATCTGCAGGCAGTCAATGCAACCGACACAGGTGACGTGGAAGTGGAAATATTCCAGAAAGATGCCGTGTTGTTTTCCGATAATAACGATCTGCCTTTCGGTGCTGCTACCTGTAGCGGTTATGTAAAATAAGCTCAGAAAGTAATTATTACTTTCGTCCCGCCTGTTTCCGAATCAAAAACACAATTACCGTTCAGCTGATTTTCGGCCAGTAATTTCACCAGCGATAACCCCATGGTGTTGTCAATGTTTTGCAATTGCTCTGCTGGAATACCAGGACCATCGTCTTTAAAAGTCAATACTCTTTTGCCTTTAACCATACAGAACAAAACAGAAATATTTACTCTGTTTTCGCTGTTAATGCCGTATTGAAAACTATTTGAAATCAATTCCGAAACAATTAATCCAATTGGCACTACATCATCAATGCTGCCCATCATCTTGTCTGCTTCAACCCGGAACGAAACTTTTCCTTCGTAATCAAAATGCTCAATGGCAGTTGTGATAACCGTATTCAGATATTTTTCAATTTCAATTTCCTTGAAATCGATGCTGAAATAAAAATCTTCGTGAGCTGTTGCAATTGCATGAATTTTCTGAATAATATTTTTGAATGTACGCCTTATCTTTTGTTCCTGATAAGGAGCCATGTACATTTTAATCATTGAAAGTACCAGCTGCAAATTGTTTTTCACCCTGTGGTGCACTTCCATAATCAGCTTCTCGCGCTCACGAAGCGCCATTGAAATAATTTCTTCGTGTTTTTTGCGTTCGGTAATATCACGCGCAATACCAAAAACTTCTATGGGTTTACCGTCTTTGTACCTCAAAAAACTGTTGATTTCAAGAATCATTTTTTCTTTGGTACGGGTATAGGCCGTAACCTCGTAGGTAGAATGATTGGACGCATTCGCCAGTTTAAGATGAATCTGCTCTTCGGCCCGCTTCGAGCTGTCGTGCGAAATAAACTCGCTCATGTTTCGGTTTTTCAAATCCTGAAACCTGTATCCAAGCCATTTTTCAGCCACCGGATTTACCGAAGTGAAATTACCTTCAAAATCCATGGTGTAAATCAGGTCGCTGGTATTGTTATAAATATCCAGAAAACGTTCCCTTGTTGCTTCCAGTTCCTGCTCCTTGGCTTTAATTTCAGTAATGTCTTCCGCAATAATCAGGATATACTTCGAACTGCCGGATTGATCGGGAATAATGCTGATTTTAATTCTGAAGCTGTGAAATGTGTTATCAGAACAGGAGAACTGAGATTCAGTAAATACAGGCTTCCCGCTTGCAACAACACTCTTTACAATATCTGAAATGCCAAGCCCGATTGAAGTGGGATTTTTCAGTATGTTTGTTTCTTTATTTGTATTAATGTATGAATGTCCGAAAATATTTAGAAATGAGGGGTTTATTTCAATGATATCTCCTTCAATACTGCAAATCATAAATCCAATGGGCGCATTGTCAAACAACGATCTGAACTTGATTTCGTTATCAACAATGGCTTTTGTTTTTCTCTTCAGCTCGGTTACATCGACAATGGATCCAACCACCCGTTCCTGAGGGGTGTCTTTATCAAAAAGGGTAGCTGTAACAATGGTATTAAAGACTTTTCCATCGGCCATTTTGAGATCCAGATCGTAATTATCGACTCTCCCTTTT
>CAYSCE010000398.1:0-2684 GCA_964429475.1 uncultured Bacteroidaceae bacterium
GCAGCGCTGGGCTTACAAACACAGCGATATGCGCGATGTTGAGGAACTCGATCAGGCTACCGGTAAAAACGCCAAAGGACTCGAACGCTGCCTGAAAGAAGCCCGCGAAAAAGGTTGTCGTTTTATTATGATTGCCACCGACGGCGTTTTCAGTATGGACGGCGATATCGCGCTGCTGAAGGAAATCTGCGACCTGGCCGATAAATACGATGCTATGGTGATGGTGGATGACAGTCATTCAACAGGCTTTATGGGCAAAACAGGACGTGGCACCCATGAATTCCGTGGCGTTATGGGCCGTGTTGATATCATTACAACCACCTTCGGAAAAGCGCTGGGTGGTGCATCGGGCGGTTGCATCAGCAGCTCGAAGGAGATTATCGACTGGATGCGTAATAAGGCCCGTCCGTATTTGTTCTCCAACACCGTGGCTCCTTCTGTTGTAGGTGCTACCATTAAAGTTATGGATATTCTCACCGCTTCGACCGAGCTGCGCGACAAACTGGAAGCCAATACCAAACTGTTCCGCACCAAAATGACCGAAGCCGGTTTCGATATTGTTCCGGGTGAACACCCGATTACTCCGATTATGTTTGGCAAATATCCCGACTGCTCCAAGCTGGCCGTGAAATTTGCCGATCGCATGCTCGAAGAAGGTATTTATGTGATTGCGTTCTCGTTCCCGGTTGTACCGAAAGGAAAAGACCGCATCCGCGTTCAGATTTCGGCCGGTCACAGCACCGAACAGATCGAACAGGCCATTGCCGCTTTCACTAAGGTTGGCAAAGAACTCGGAATGATCAAGTAGTCCTGATCAAAACGAGATTGTTACCTGAAAGTAAAGGGTAGAAGCCGGAGTAATCCGGCTTTTTTTGTAGTGTGAAAATGACTGTTTCATTGAGTCGCGACGAGCAAGCAATCGACTCATTGACCGCATGCCGCATGCCGCATGCCTCATGCTTTTACGTCACCAGTATATATTTTTAGTTCGGGGAATTTTTACTAACGAGAGACCAGTTCATATTGCAGTTTATAAATTAATTATGTACTTTTGACGTATGAGATACGTTCCGGAAAATTCATATCGCCGCCGGATTTGCCTGTCTTTATCGGGTACAAGCTTCGATGAATGTCGTCGTCAGCTGGGAGATGCCATTTTTGCAGAGCTGCGGCTTGACCGGATTTCGATGAATGCGACGGAAATCAGACAGTTGATTGATCTTGGCTATGAATGGATGATCGCTGTCAGAGAGCCGTTTTTGAATCAACCGGATTTTTATGAATTGTTTGATGCTGCTCTTTCAGGCAACATCAGGTATGTCGATTTTGACTTTGAAATTATTCATGACCCACGTGTACAGACACTGCTGAAAACGGCACGGGAAGCGGGTTTCAAAATTATGTTCTCGTGGCACGATTTCGAAAAAACACCCGATAGGGAATTCCTTTTGCAGAAACGAAACGAAATTTCTGAGGCGGGTCCCGATGCCATCAAAATGGTTTGCATGGGAAATACAATGAATGATGCTCCCATTATGTTGTTTGCCTATTGGGGTTGTAAAAATATTACGGCGTTTTGTCTGGGCGAAGAATGTTGCGAAACCCGCATAACGGCTATGAAATGGGGACTCGGAATGACCTACGCGCACCCCGATGGTGCTGAAAGTACCGCACCGGGCCAGTTTTCGTATTCCGACATGCTTGCGTTTGGTGAAATAATGGACAGGAAAGGAGAATTTAATGACAGAGTTAATTCATCCTTATAAAATGGATGGTGTGCTGCAGGCAGTTGCTTCGAAAAGCTATCTGCAGCGGGCATTGGCAATTGCCAGTCTGGCCAATGGGCCAACATTGATAAAAAACTTTACGCCGTCGGCCGATGCAGGTGCCGCAGTAAAAATTATCACTCACCTGGGTGCCACTGTTAAAGGTTGTGGAAAAATTCATGTGATCCCGGGAAAAACGGATCTGAAAAAAGACATTTTACTCGATGCCGATGAATCCGGTCTCAGCCTGCGTATGTTTGCTTTTGTTGCGGCTTTGGCACAACGTGCCGTGAAACTTACCGGAAAGAGTTCGCTACTGAGCCGGCCTGTAGAGCCACTTGTAGAGTCTCTGTTGCAGTCGGGCGTACAGGTAAAAACCACCAATGGCACATTGCCACTTGTTATCTGCGGACCTATCAGCAAAAGTAAAATCGAACTCGATGGTTCTTTCAGTTCGCATATGCTTACGGGTTTACTCATTGCTGCACCGCTGCTGGAGCACGATACCGAAATTGCTGTGCGTAAACTGGTGAGCCGTCCTTACATTGCCATGACGCTGAATATTATGCGTGAATTTGGAATAATTGTCGAAAACAATAATTTCCGTCAGTTCTATGTCAAAGGCCGCCAGCAATACAAAGGTCAGGAATATACTGTGGAAGGCGACTGGAGCTCAGCCGCAAATTATATGGTGGCGGCCGCTGTTTCCGGAAAAATTGAAATGACGGGGCTCAACCAGAATTCACTGCAGGCCGATTTGAAAATACGTGATGTGCTGGTCGATTTTGGCGCGCAGGTAAAAGTGCTCAACAATTTTATCAGTGTCAGTCAGAAAAATAAAAATGCTTTTTCGGTCGATCTGACCGATTGCCCCGATTTGTTTCCGCCGCTGGTAGTGCTGGCTGCAGCTGCCAATGG
>CAYSCE010000399.1:0-2679 GCA_964429475.1 uncultured Bacteroidaceae bacterium
GAAGACTGCGATGGTGATGTTCCGGTCGGGGAAGCAATAGTAATTAAACTGCGCACCTGTGACCAGGCAGAAACTGCACTGGAAGCATCAATAGCACGGACACGCCAGTAATATGTGGTGCCAAATAACAGCTCTGATGTCTGCCATGCTGAATATTGAACGGTAACAACCAGTGGGTTGCTGAATGTAGCAGATGTGTCGAGATTGATTTCATAAGCCACGCCACCAGAAACCGGATTCCAGTCCAGAAGGACATTCACAGCCTGATTTAGGGCTCCGTTTGCGGGAGCAGTAAGTGTCGGGGCATAAATTTTATCCTGCGCAGACACTGCCAACGCTGCAAAAATGAATAATGCCGATAGAATTTTTTTCATATATCGCAATTTTTCAAAAGTTACTTTTAAAGAAAATGAACCGGGGATTACTCCCCGGCGCATTCATGATTTAGTTTTTAATGAGTTTGCCTGTCATTACACTGTTGTTGATGCGAACTTCAACAATATAATTTCCGGTTGAAAGATTATTCACATTGAACTGAACAGTGTTTTCACCTGAAACCACATCAACCTGTTTCGACATAACAACCTTGCCATCGATTGAGAGGACAGTGATAACTGCATTGCCTTTTTCAGAAGCATTGAAAACAAATGAAGTGTTATCAGAAGCCGGGTTCGGGAAAATACCAATGTTGTTATTTCCTTCGTTGTTTTCAAATTCATTCAAACCGACATAAGAAGTGCATTTGAAGGCGCCACGGCCATGAGTTCCGGCATAGATTACACCGTAATTCGTATTAAACGGGTAATTGAGAATCTGCTGTTTGAGCGAATAAACTGGTACACGGCCAAGACCGCTGTTTTCTTCAACCCATGAAGGACTTGCAGCTGCGATGTTGCTTGTTGAGTAGATACCGAGCTCGGTACCAATCATTACCGTATTGGGATTGTGTTGTTCAATAACGCTGGCATACACGGGCATTTTCGGAAGATCACCTGTTTTGTTTAAAAATGAAACAGCTGAATCCAGCGCATTGGTTGAATAATACATGTAATTGGTTTGACCATACTGACCAAGGGTATACAGAACATTGTTGGCATCGTTCGGGTCAACGGCAATGGAAGTGATTGCGCGGCCAGGAGTTGCGATTGCTTTGCTTTCAACCATACAATAGCTACTGCTGATGTCTCCGTTAATAGAATCTTTTACAGCGCGGAGATTCGAAATGCGATAGAGCGTACCGCCTGATGTTCCAACAAATAAGTAGTTTCCATCGGCCGAAACAGTCATTGATTGAGCAGTTCCGGAAATAGCAGCAATTTTTATCCATTTTGGCGCACCACTGAAATCATGAAGACCTTTAGTCATCCAGACAGCACCTGTAGCTCCAAGATAGAAACGGGCCTGAACAACATCCTGGAAGGCAACGCTATCACCAGCGGCCAGATTTGTAGGAAGCGTATAGGTCATTGGATATGAATTGTTTTTCGAAAAAACAGTGACAGCAGTGCCGGCAGTCATAGCTGAATCAGCATAATACATTACTGAATCCGGGCTTAAAACGTCGTTGAGTTGTTCATCAAGAGCCATCGGAGTAACAAATCCTGAGAAGCCGCCAACACCGGGAGCCGGAGAAAGACCGAGCATTTTTTCATCATAAAAAGCTTTGGGATTATTACCCATTTCATCGGAACGATACATATCACCATAATATATGGTGCCAACAACAACATTCGGGTCGATGTAGGACATAACTGACCAGCCACCATCACCGCCCAGATATTCATAAGCGGTTCCAGGGGTTGAGAGGGTTCCGGGAATAATCAGAGTACCATTATCCTGTGTTCCACCCATAACCATGTCAAAAGCATTGCAGGTGAGGTTGTAGAACTGAATAGTGATAAATCTTCTGTTTACGGTGCTGAAAGTATTTCCGCCATCGGTGCTTTTGCTGATACCGCCATCCGATGCATGGAAAAAAGTACTCGGATCACTTGGGTGGAAAGTAATGTCGTGATGATCGGCATGAAGATAATACACACTGGATGGTTCGAGATACCAGAGAGATTTCTGAATCCAGGTGCCGCCGTCGTACCAATCCCAAAGATCAATACCACCAACCAGAATATGATTTGGATCGTTCGGGAAAACTTTAATAATGTTATCCCAGAATCCCTGGTTATTGTCGCCAAAAACATTAAATGCAGCACTGCCGCCAGGGCCAATTAAACTCCATGTGGCACCGGCATCGGTTGAGCGATAAACGCCCTGCAGTGAGCCTGCAGCTTTGGCAACACAAGCATAAATATAATCAGTATTACTTGGAGCAACAGCAAGTTCAACGCGGCCAATGGCAGCTGCTGATACACCTGTTATGGAACGATCGACAAAAGTGCCAACATCACCATTGGGAGAATAAAATACTTTGTCACCAACAACAGCATAAACGCGGCCATCGGGTCCTACTTCAACATCGTGTGCCGGCTGGTTATACGGAAGCGCTGCAGGATAAATCACAGGATTGGTCCAGGTTGTTCCACCATCATCACTGATGAATAAACCACCATCTGTTGCGGCATATACACGTGAAGTGCTGGGTGAAGCAGCCATTTCGTACACATAAATCCAGTTACTGGTCAACGAACTTGGAACTGTAGATGATAAAACAGCAAAGCTGGTTCC
>CAYSCE010000400.1:0-2672 GCA_964429475.1 uncultured Bacteroidaceae bacterium
GGACATGGAACCGTTGTTTTTGCAGTTGTTACGACGGTTCCATGTTCCGGTATCAATGTCATTTTTTAAACTCAGCTGTATGCCGGAACGGTGGAATGTCGTAACAACCCACTATTTTGAGACAGCTTCCAGTGTCATCCAGATGGGGCTGCTGAGGTTAAATGTGTTTCCGTGTTATTATTGAAATCCGTGGACATGAATTACTCAACACGTGATCTCATCGAAAACATTCTGAACCATTGCTGAATCTACATTTCAGGATAGCACATGACAGTATCGTCTGAGTATCCTGTCAGACCATGTCGGGCAAGCTGAAACGAAAACAAATTTGATTATTGTTTTGTGACTGATAATAATACAAATCATTGCATTATTGGGATATTCACCACACAAATTCTTGTAGTGCCAAAGGATTAAATGCGATCAAGAATCAGTTTGATCAGTTTTTTCATCGGTGGCTGATAATCCTTGATGAACGTTTTCGAGGCGCGGTTGGCAATGACGACGCACACGGTACATGCGTTGTGTCCGAGTAATTTTGCGAGTCCGTACAGCGCCGATGTTTCCATTTCGAAATTGGTCACTTTAAGACCATCATATTCAAAGGCAGCCACTTTATCGTTGAATTCCTTGTAATGCAGTCCCAGTCTGACTTCGCGGCCCTGAGGTCCATAGAAGCCGCCGAAAGTCATGGTCATGCCGGTCGGATGGCCGATTGAAAGTCGTTGCAATAATTCCTGATTGGCTTCTACGGCATAAGGTGCAGCCCAGGTTCCGGGCCAGCCGATCTGATTGGCCAGTGCTGTTTCTATCTGAGGGCATCGCACTTTAATACTGTCACCATAAAAATGCAGCAAGCCGTCGGTACCGATTCCATGCGAAGAAAATAAAAAGGATCCAACCGGAATATCTTTCTGAATGCCGCCGGAAGTGCCGATGCGAACCAGATTCAGCGTTTTATGTATTTTTTTCGGAATGCGTTTTTCGAGGTCAACATTAACCAGTGCATCGAGTTCGTTGAGGACGATATCAATATTATCGGGTCCCATGCCGGTACTGATAACACTGATGTTTTTCCCTTTATATATGCCGGTATGCGTACAGATTTCGCGGTTTTGTTTTCGTTTGGACACTTTGTCAAACATCGATGAAATAAGTTCAACACGGCCCGGATCGCCAACCAGAATGACGTTTTCGGCAAGATCGGCCGGTTTCAGATTCAGGTGGTAAACACTGCCATCTTTTCTGAGGATTAATTCGGATTCAGCTATTTTCTTCATATTATTTTGTACTTTAGCAAATCATCAGTTTACAAAGATAAGAAAATGGAAACTAAGTATGACAATATTCTGGTACCGATTGATTTTGGGCGTCGCACCGACATACAAATTCAACAGGCCTATTATCTGGCCCGACTGATGAATTCATCCATCACGCTGGTGCACGTGCTGAATCAACGCAGTTCTATTTCGTATCAGGACCAGCAGTCAACAGTTTCGTATCATGGAGCGGATGAAACAGTGCAGATAAAAATCAGAAGACTGGCCAATCACTTTGCCGATAAATACAATCATGAAGTTAATTTCGAGATTCTGGAGGGCAATGTGTACGAGCAGATAGTTGCATTTGCATCTAAAACGCATGCGCGATTGATTGTGATGGGGAAGTCGGGCAAAACAAGTCCATTGCAGAATTCCATCGGAAAATATACCGCGCAGGTTGTGCGCATGGCCGATTGTCCGGTACTAACCATCAACAGTATTGTAAAATCATCTTTTGATAAAATCCTGTTGCCACTCGATTTGTCGAAGCAGATTAAAAATAAAATTGCAGTAGCCATTCTTTTCAGTCGCTATTATGGATCGACCATCAAGCTGCTGTGTGTAATCACACGCGATAATTTCAGTCAGGAGAAAGAGTTTGCAGACAAGATGTTCAAGACCCGTGAATTTTTATCGGAAAATAATGTGGCATGCACCACCGAAATGATTTATAATTTTTCGGGCAATACAACCATTGCCGACCGCATTATACAATATGCCAGCGATACCGAATCGGATATCATTATGATTATGACGCAGCAGGAGCAGAACTGGCGTCACACCTTTGTCGGATCAACGGCCTCGAATGTGATTAAGAACAGTCAGATTCCGGTTATCAGTATTACGCCGAACGACGATGCGGTACACAATATCTGAGCTGTTTCAATAAAAAAATTTTACCTTTGCAATTCAAACGATCAGTAACATGAGTAAACAACAGACTGTAAAAACGGAACCGACCTCAAAAAGCAATCAGACCTTTGTTTTTGAGCGCATGAATTATATTCTTATGCTGGTTGGCCTTGGTATCATCGGAATCGGATATATTCTGATGATTGGTGGTGGCTCTGACGATCCGAATGTATTCAGCGAAGAATTGTTTAGTTTTCGCCGTATCACATTAAGTCCCATTCTGATTCTGCTGGGTTTTGTTGTTGAAATCTTCGCCATTATGTACAGGCCGAAGAACAAAAAGGATGCGGCTGAATAATGAGTTGGTTCGATGCGATTATTATCGCTATTGTTGAAGGATTGACAGAGTTTCTTCCGGTTTCATCCACCGGGCACATGATTATTACTGAAGCGCTGTTGGGACATACACCCGACGAATTTTCAAAATCTTTTATTGTC
>CAYSCE010000401.1:0-2664 GCA_964429475.1 uncultured Bacteroidaceae bacterium
GATGTGATGGCATTCAGTGGGAATCCGGCTTTAATAACAGCGTCAATCAGCTCCGACGACAACATTTCTTCGGCCTGAATGTCTCTGGTTTCCAACAGATATTTTCTCAGAATGTCAACCACTGCTGTATAAAAATCTTTTGGCGTGAGTCGGAACCAGCTGCGGTTTTCGCGCATTTTGCGGAGTTCATCCAGTGCCAGTTCGGCAGGAGTAAGTTTGTGTGTTTTAGTTTCTGCAACCTGTGGTTTTTTCTTTTTGCGCCAGAACCAAAACCAGATGGCACCAACAATCAACGCAGCTACAATCAACCAGAACCACCACTGTTTCAGCAATCCTTTGGCAGCTTCTGCAGTGCTTTCGCCGGGCTCTACATCGGTATAAATATCTTTGATTTCCTTTATGTTTGCGTTGGTATCGACCGGGACGGTAGTACAGTACAGGCGGATTGAATCGCTGCTCAGCGAAAAAGTATCTTTCCCATTACCTGCTTTGGCAAATAGAGCCGGAACCGAGAAATAACCACTGTCGTAGGCCGATACCATGCACTTTTGCGAATAAATATCAACCCCGTTTTTTTTGCTGGTCTGAACTTTTTCGCGCTGCACAACTTCAATTCCACTGGGCATTGAATCGGGCACTACAGGCATGCTGACTATTTTTGTCCCTGAAGGAACCGTAAATTCCCAGGTCAGTTCCGATAATTCGCCAACCCTGATTGAATCAGGCTTCAGACTTACATTGATTTTTTGCTGAGCCAGCGCAAACGTACTGAAGCATAAAACAAAAAGCAGCAAGGAAACAATATGCTTCATATTCTTTTTCCTCTCTTTTTAAACAGTTTGGCCAGTGGTTTTACAAAATCCTCGTGTGTTTGAAAGTCCACCACATCGATGTTGAATTTGCCGGCAGTCTGCATCAGATATTGTTGCTGATGTGTCCACCAGGTCTGATAAGCACGCGCGGCGGCGCCATTAGGATCAATCACGCGTGTGGAGCCGGTTTCCGCATCGCGGACAAAGAACAACCCGGAACCCTTGAAACTGTTTTCAATGGCGTCGTTTACACGTAATGCAACCAGATCGTGCTTGCGGGCAGTAATGGCAAAGGCGCGCTCGTAGCTGTTGTCGATAAAATCCGAAATCAGAAAAACGATGCCGCGGCGATGAATGACATTGTTGAAATATTCGAGCGCCAGTGTAATATTGGTGCCGCGTCCTTCCGGTTTAAAAGTAATCAGCTCGCGTATGATGCGCAAAATATGTTGCTGACCTTTTTTGGGCGGAATAAATTTTTCAATCCGGTCCGAAAAGAAAATGACGCCCACCTTATCGTTGTTGCGCAGTGCCGAAAATGCCAGCGTGCCGGCCAGTTCCGCAATTCGTTCGGTTTTTGAAATAGCCGTGGAGCCTATATTATTCGATCCGCTTACATCGATGAGCAGAATAACTGTAAGTTCGCGTTCCTCTTCAAATATTTTTACGTAAGGATGATTGAAGCGCGCAGTCACATTCCAGTCGATGCTGCGTAAATCGTCGCCATAACCATATTCGCGTACTTCGCTGAATGTCATGCCACGGCCTTTAAAAGCGCTGTGATACTGGCCTGCGAGCACTTCGTCGGTGAGCCGGCGCGTTTTAATTTCAATCCGGCGGACTTTTTTCGATATCTGAAAAGCTTCGTTTTCCATTATGGAACCTGAACAGCGTTTAAAATATCAATTATTATCTGGTCGGGTGTAATATTGTCAGCTTCGGCTTCGTAGCTGAGACCAATGCGGTGCCGCATCACATCGGGCGCAATGGCGCGGATGTCTTCGGGCAGTACGTAGCCACGGTGATTGAGCAGCGCATATGCTTTTGATGCCAGCGCCATGTTGATACCGGCACGCGGCGACGCGCCATAATTAATTTTATCGGTGTACTTCATCAATCCGTAGCGGGCCGGATAACGGCTGGCAAAAACAATGTCGGTGATGTAGTTTTCGATTTTCTCGTCTAGATAAATATCGTGAACCAGCTTTCGTGCATTTTTAATCTGATCCAGTGTAGCGACTTTATTCGGCACCGGGTAATTGGGTTCAAGATTCTGCCGGATGATGAGTTTTTCTTCTTCTTTTTCGGGATACGAAACCAGCACTTTCATCATGAAACGGTCTACCTGAGCTTCGGGCAGGGGATAGGTGCCTTCCTGTTCGATGGGGTTTTCGGTGGCCATGACCAGAAACGGTTCTTCGAGCGGATAGGTGGTTTCGCCAATGGTGACCTGACGTTCCTGCATGGCTTCGAGCAGGGCGCTTTGCACTTTGGCAGGCGAGCGGTTGATTTCATCGGCCAGAATAAAATTCGAAAAGACCGGACCTTTTTTCACCTGAAACTGTTCAGTTTTCGGGCTATATATCATGGTGCCGATCAGGTCGGCAGGCAACAGGTCGGGGGTAAACTGAATGCGGCTGAATTTTGCATCAATGGTCGACGCCAGCGATTTGATGGCCAGGGTTTTGGCCAGACCGGGAACGCCTTCGAGCAATAAATGCCCGTTGGCAAACAATGCTATCAATAGCCGGTCAATCATGTTTTTTTGTCCGATAATGCTTTTGCCCAGTTCCATGCGGATGAGGTCGATAAAAGCACTTTCGCGCTGAATGCGCTCGTTTAATTCATGAAT
>CAYSCE010000402.1:0-2640 GCA_964429475.1 uncultured Bacteroidaceae bacterium
CAATGACAAATACAGCGCGAACTGCTTTGGTGTTGCTTTCGCCAGGCATCATCATTCCATATTTCTTTGCAACATCCATTGTGATATCTTCGATAAGAGGGAAGGTGACTTCAACGTTTTTCATTCCCTTGTACTCGATTTTTTCCTTGATGGTACGCAGCCATGCAATGTGGCTATACAAGCCATCAACGGATAATCCAACCAATTTGCAGTTGGCGTTGTTGAACTGCTTTTCCATTGTTGCAAATGTCATAAACTCCGATGTGCAGACTGGGGTAAAATCGGCTGGATGACTGAAAAGAATTACCCAGCTTCCTTTGTAATCAGAAGGAAAATTAATTTCACCCTGAGTTGTTACGGCCTTGAATTCAGGCGCTTTTTCGCCGATCCGGGGCATTGAGAATTCCTGATTTTCCATGATTGTTTTGTTTAAGTGAGTTTAAATTGATCAGTACTGTTCAAAAAAATGATGCGCACGTTGATTGCAGACATATCCAAGTGTAGATAACCGGTTGTCAATGAATTGCTGCATCAGGCCGAGGGGATCACCTGCCGGCACGCAGAGAAAGGCATTGATATTACCTGATGTGAGTTGTTGTATCATTGTAATATCGATATCAGTTGCCAGAACATCGGTGACGCCATGGCTTCTCAGCCATTCAGGCAGGTTTATCGGGTCAGCAACAGAAGCAGAAAGCTCAAGCATTCCGGTTATAACCTTATTTTCTACAGCAATTATTCTGAACGTGCTGCATTTGTTGAATTCCCTACAATTGCTCAGGTTTTCCAGTGGTATGGCAAATATTCTTTTCATTGCAAATCTGACTCTGAAAATGGGGAGGCGAAGAGAAACCTCCCCTGTTATCAAAAAACCACTTATGAAACTGCTCCGGACTCTTCTTCCGGAATTTCAATTAACTATTGTTTTCCTTCCCGGATGCGTTTTCCGTTCCCTTCGCCGCATCCATCTGCTTTTCGACGTTTACCAAGGCCTTTTCCAAGCTTTTCCAGTTTTTCCTTGTCGCTCAGTTTTCCGCACCGACCAAGCTTCCGGCCTGTTCCTGACCCCATACCGTCGGGTCCTGTTCCATCTAATCGTGGCATAGCAGTATGTTATTAATGATTCAACATTCCTGTAATTTCCCTTACAGACCTGGGTTCCTTGATTATGATCATCTGAATTTTCAAGCTGTCAAGCAATGATTTTATTTTCATTCCGAATTCGCCTGATACAATTTTTTCAACTTTTTTCTCAGCTAAAAGCTGCACCGATGCTGGACCAGCGCCTTCTGCAGCATTTTTATTCGGATTGGGAATAAACTCGGATGATTTACTTTCAGTGTCGTACACGACAAAAAAAGAACAACGGCCAAACCGGCTGTCAATCGTTGATTCAAATGAATCTCCACTTGATGTAATTGCGACTTTCATATTTCATTTTTTTGATATCCTCTGCGCCGACCTGCTTTACGGCTCAATGCGGCGCCACATTCCGTACATATTGTCTGGTTACAGGGTGTGCCCAAATGCCGGATTACAGAAGCTCCACACTCAGGGCAAACCATGGTTTCATCACACAAACCAGCAACTACCGAGATTGTTTCCGATTCCGGGTGATGATTTTCAAAATGCCGGCCGCCACACAACGGACAAGCTTCAACCTTTTCATCCTTAGCCGGATTGTTGAAATCGCATTGACAACCGAAACAATGGTACCAGTCGGTATCGAAATAAACTTTTCCGCCTTCAATAACCATCGGCCGGCCTTCGATAAATGCCTGAGCCAGTTTGCGGCGCAACGATGCATATATCCTGGTAAACGTCGGTCGCGACACATTCATTATTATTGCAGCCTCGGCGTGATTACACATGTCATAATCACACAACCTTAAAGCTTCATACTCCTCATATAATAATGTTACCGGTGCTTTGCCGTCATCCTGAAAATCAGGGCCGTAAGGTTTGAAGCCCTTTATAACAGGCGGATTCAGTACTTTTCGGATTCGTTTTAATCGAGCCATTTGACTTTATTTGAACATTTGTTCTTTGCAAAGATAATGAACATTTGCTCATTTCAAATATTTTATTTTACTTTGTACGAATATTTAACATTATGACCTCAGAAACGACTCAAACCCGTGTGATTTTTCCGGGTGACCTGAACAATCATGAAACACTGTTTGGTGGAAAAGCACTGATGTGGATGGACGAAGTAGCCTATATCACAGTCTTGCGGTATCTGAACCAAAATGCCGTTACAATTGCTGTGAACAAGCTCAATTATTCAAATCCTGTCAAAGCTGGAGACATCATAGAAATAAGCGGCAAAGTAACACAGACAGGAAGTGTGAAGATTACTGTTCATGTCGAGATTCACAAGGAAATTGTAACAACCGGAGAAAGGGTGAAAGCCATTGATGCCGATTTTATTTTCGCACCCATTGATGAAAAACATAAGCCTGTAAGAGTCGCAGTTTTTAAAAAAGCCGAACAGTAAAAATATAATGACTCAATTCTATGAACTAACTAAACCATTTGTTTTTCTGCACTTTAAAGAAATACACAAACACATATGGTTGGTTTTTTGAATTTCTAATTCAATTTTACAATTGTATTTTTGAATTTAACATTAAGGCTCTA
>CAYSCE010000403.1:0-2624 GCA_964429475.1 uncultured Bacteroidaceae bacterium
ACTGAACCTGTCTGCCAGTTTAACTGCAACAGGCAGTCCAGGCAGGCAAGGAAGTTTGAAGGAAAAAGTAAAGTATGAATTACCAATAACCAATAACCAATAACCATTAACCCTTTCGAACACTGAACCTGTCTGTAACAGGCAGGCAAGGAACAAGGAAGGAAGAAGTAAAGTATGAATTACCATTAACCATTAACCATTAACCATTAACCAGTTCACCGCTCACTGATCGCTGTTCACCGCTGTTGCTGCATTCAACCGTACAACATTGTTTTCGGGCAACCAGCCTTGAGTTCCGTCGGGGGCGCTCACTTTCAGCCATGGCGTTTTAAACTCAAGAATCCGGATTTTTACGCCGGGCTGTAAAACCATAATGCCTGTTCCGGTCTGATCAGGCGCACTTCTTATAGATGTAGCTTCCGGTATAATGATGGCATTGCAGGTGTAATGAATCTGACGGTAACCGCTTATGCTTTGTGCCAGCGAAAGCAACATGAATACAAGCATTACACTTGCGCCAACGAATAATGATCTGCGCTTTTTGTCCGACACGGAAAGCAGAAAAAAAAGTGTCAGCGCAAAAAACATCGCCAATGTAATAATGAATGTATACGTCCAGCTTTTCCACGACATGAGCGCGTACACGGCTTTCCATGCGAAAATAAAGAAGTTGTCGGGGACGGTTTCAATTTCATTCAACCGTGTTTGATTGACAAATTCGAGATTGGCTTTGGCATCGCGGTGCGAAGGATTGATGAGTAAACATTTCTCGTAACACCAGATAGATTGCGCAATCTGATTGTTGCGATAAAAGGCGTTTCCCATATTGTAGTAAAGATCCGACGAGCTGTAACCATCAGCAATAAGACTGTTGAATGTGTCGATTGCGTCGGAATATTTTTTTGCGTTATATGCAGCATTGGCAGCATCGAAGCGCTCTGCAGGCGTTTGTTCGTTTGAAAACACACGCTGCGGAAGAGTCAATGCAATCAGCAACAAAAAATAAATCAAGCTTTTCATTTGAGCGCGTGGGTTTGAACTTTTACGATTAAATCGGAAGCAGAAGTATATAATTCATTCATGCTCATGCGACCTGCCGACGGCGCGAAGCGCGTGTATTCGCATTCATCGAGAATGGTGGCAAACGCATCGGTGATTTCTTCGGGCACATTATTCTGCAGCAAAATAGTGCGCGTATTTGATAAGCTCAGCTCCGAAAAAGGAATGGAGAACTTGTCCGTAATATAGAGCCAGAGCGCCTTTGATAGTTCAGAATAAAATTCATCCTGATTGCTCTGATCGAGCCATTTCTTAGCTGTTTTCAATCTTCGTTGTGCCTGCCTGATGGCCATGCGCATGCGGTATTCGGCAACATTTGCCTTTAAGCGGATACGGCTGCGGAAATAAAACAACAAGACTGCAAAGGCAGCAATGATGAGCAAAGCCAGCAACCAGTACCACCATGAAAAAGCAAACTGTGCCGGCAGATACACCAAAAACGGCATCCCTTCATGAATATGCAGAATATCGTTGTTGATGTTTTTGCCTGAACTCACATTTTGTCCTTTGCCTTGTCTGACTTTCAGATCGAAGTCGGGAAGCTCAATGGTATGGTATTGTCCGGTGGCAGGATTGAAATATGAAAAGGTTCCGGGCGATAATGCGAAAGTGCCTGCAACACCGGGCTGCAGGATATACTCAAAAATTCTTTTACCACTGATACCGGCTTCAGATCTGGAAAAATTATCGGTAATGTCGGGATCGAACCATTCAAAACTTTCCGGCACTTCAGGTTTTTTCAATTCAATCAGTGGCAGATTTCCTGATCCACTGATAATAATTTTCAGTACAACGGCATCGCCAGTACTGCATGTATTCCGGTCGATGATGGCGCTTGCATCGAATGAGCCAACGGCGCCGTTAAAGTTTTCAGGCTTTCCTTCTTCGGGCAGCGGCAGTACATTTATTTTTATTGCATTGCTCGAAAACGATCGTTTTTCGATGCTTGAGCGAAATCCTGCAAACGGATCCAAATTGAAAGACCCAAAGGGATCGCGCATCATTTTATCCATCATGGCAAAGGGATCATACCCGCCCTGTGCAGGAATTTCCACAACAGCCTCACGTTCCATGGAAGGAATGGACAAAGTGCCGCTTTTTTGAGCAATCATGGCCGCTTTGCGAACGTCAAACACCATATATCTTTTTCCGTCAATCACTTCAATATGAGGTGTTACCGGAGTATTTGGATCCAACAATTCTTCGGTCCAGAATCCATCCATCGACGGGCTTTTTAAAGTACCGATCTGCGAAATATTATATTGCGAATAAACGCGGTATGTTACAGTGAACTGTTCGCCTTGGTACACGGTGGATTTAGACGGGATTGCCCGCATAAAAATTTCTTTTCCGCCCGATGAAGTTGCTGATGACTGCGGGGTTTGACCCGATTGATTGCCGGATTGATTCTGTGAGCGGACTGCATTTCCGCCAGCGGTTACTTTTATTGAAACGGTTCCCGAGCTGTACCATTTACCACCCGATTTCACTTTGGCTGGTCCGATGGTAAATGTGCCAGTTTTGGTGGGTTGAAGGGTATAGGTCCAGCTGGACGAACCCTGACC
>CAYSCE010000404.1:0-2622 GCA_964429475.1 uncultured Bacteroidaceae bacterium
TGGCGATAATGTAATGATAGAGGATTCTGTCATCGGGCCGCATGTATCGGTTGGCGAAGGCTCCGTTGTTTCGAACTGCATCATTTCAAATTCCATTATTCAGTCGCATTGCAAAATTTCGAATGCCAATATTGACAATAGTATGGTGGGTAATTTCGTTGAATACAGTGAGAAGTACAAGGAATTAAATATTGGCGATTTTACCGTTATTGTTCAATGAGAAAAATACATTTTCATACATGGCTGTTGATTGGGCTGATGGTATTCAGTTCATGTTCATCCATGCAGAAAGCCCGGAGTAAACATAACCGCCTGAGTGAACTGGAGCGGATGACGCTGACGTCCATGTTTATTGAAGGCACCAAATATCGTTTGCTTGGGGATGCCAAAAATGCAGTGGCTCTGTATGAAGAAGTTCTTAAAGCAGATCCGATTCATGACGGTGCCATGTTTGAACTTGGCAAACTGAAGCTTGTTCTGGGTGATCTGACTGCCGCAGAAGATTTAATGAAACAGGCAGCCCGTCTGAAACCTGACAACATCTGGTATAAGCTCGGATATGCAACTGTTCTTGAGCAGTCGAAACAATACAATCTGGCTGCTGTTCAATACCGCAAGCTGATTGAAGAAAATCCGCAAAGTATTGAATTGTATGGATATGAGGCCAGATGCTATGTGCAGATCAATGAATATCAGAAAGCCATTGATGTATATAATCAGTTGGAAGCAATCACCGGCGTTTCGGAAGAATCATCCCTGCAGAAATATTATATTTATTCGAACTGGGGAAAGCAGGACAAGGCGATGAACGAAATTCAGAAACTTTCTGACGCTTTTCCGGGAAATCCGGATTATCTGATTGCACTTGCCGGTTATTATATGGATCAGGGGAAAGCCGCATTGTCGCTGCAGTGTATCAATTCCATCCTGGCTGTTGAACCCGAACATGCACTGGCGCGTGTGTATCTGGCCGATTATTATTATAAGTCGGGGAACCGTCCTGCGGCCATTGCAGAAATCGGAAAAGTGGTTGCATCGCCCAACACCAACATTGATGAAAAGATAGAATTATTTCTGAATATGCTGAAGACGGGTGGGGCATATGGCGATACAACATCGTTGTATCCGATGCTTGATACTCTTGTGGCGGTACATCCGACCGAAGCGAAGGCCTGGGCTATGTATGCCGATTTTCTGAATGCCGATGACAGGACAGACGAAGCTGTTGATATGTGGAAGAAATCGTTGCAGTTTGACAACAGCAAGTTTGTCATCTGGGAAATGGTGATGAGTGCATTGTACGAAAATCAGCAATACGATTCATTACTGGTATATGCCGGTGAAGCGTCGGAATTGTTTCCCGAACAGGGAATGGCCTGGTTTTATCGCGGTGCTGCCGAAGCGGACATGGGCAAATACGACAAGGCAATCATCTCGCTTGAATCGGCGCTGGAATTGAATATTGTAAAAAAAGAAGCCAGGACAAAAGTCATGTTTTTGCTGGCGGAAAGCTATCTGATGACAGGAAAGGATGAGTTGTCGGATAAAATGTATAAAGAACTACTGACTGATAATTCAACAAATGTGGTAGCCATGAATTCATGGGCATATGCTCTGGCATTGCACAACCGCAATATTGAAAAGGCGCGCCAGCTGATCGATGCAGCCATTCAGGAAAATCAGGACAATGTAGATTTTCAACATACACTGGGACTGGTTTATTTTCGTGAAGGAAACTATCCAAAAGCGATGGAGGCGTATAAACGCTCGTTTCAGCTGGGTGGTGAAAAAGACGGTGCATTGCTGGAGCATTATGCCGATGTGTTGTATTTTTCGGGCGATGTACCTGAAGCACTTCGCTATTGGCAAATGGCCCGCGAAATGGGCGGGACCAGCGAATTAATTGACAGAAAAATTTCGGACAAAAAATATTATGAGTAAACTTTTTTTAATCTTTGTTGTTTTTGCGGGTGCTGTGTTGGGTTCATGTAAACCAAAGCAGGTTGCTGTGAAGGAAATTAAGGAAACGGTGAAGCTCGGTACAGGCGTCGATACTGTGTTTTCGAAAATGAAGGACAACCAGTTTGATTTTCGTACAGTGAATATTAAATTTCAGGCAAAGGTTGAATCTGAAAAAAACAACCTGAGTTTTGGCGGTAGTATACGTATCATCAAAGATCGTGTTATCTGGCTGTCCATGTCAGCTGTAGCTGGTATCGAGGCGTTCAGGGTGATTATTACACCCGATAGTGTGAAAATGATTAACCGTTTGAATAAAACATATTTTGTCGGCGACTATCAACTTATTAATGAATTATTGAAGACGCCTTTCGATTTCGATATGATACAGGCGCTTGCACTGGGCAATGATTTCTCGTATTACGAAAACAATATTTTTAAAATTGTTGAAGATGCTCAGGTGTATCGTATTTCAACTCCCGGCAGAAAAAAGCTGAAAAATTATGTAGCCAATTCTACTGACATGAATAAAGTGCTGGTGCAGGATATGTGGATTTCGCCATTGACATGGAAAATTATCCGCCAGCAGATAAAAGAAATTTCGAAAGAAAACAGCAAGCTCCTGATTGACTATTCCGAGTTTAAAGCGCTTGGCGGTCAGAT
>CAYSCE010000405.1:0-2607 GCA_964429475.1 uncultured Bacteroidaceae bacterium
CTGGCCATCAATACCCTGCTGCAGGAAAAAAATATGCTCAGCGTATATTGCAGCAACGACGAATTGTCGGGTCTGATTAATTCCGGCGTGATTGCCATTCTGAGCGACATGAACGATATTACCGCCACGCCGGTAGTTATTTCGGAATGCGAATATTTATGCGCCCGCACCGGAAGTATCCTGCTCAGCAGTTTTCTGAGCTGCGGCCGCCGCGGTATCGCTACCAACGACGCGCTGATTGTCATCGCTTCGATCGATCAGATTGTACCCGATATTCAGGATGCCATTCAGGCCATAACAACCAAGTACACCGAAGAATTCCCCAGCCAGCTGACCTTTGTCACCGGCCCGAGCCGGACAGCCGACATTGAGAAAAAAATTGTGCTGGGTGCACACGGATCGCGCGAGGTTTACGTTTTTATGTACTAAAAAACGCTCTATGAAAACATTTCTGATCCGTTCGGCCTCGGCGGTAGTATATGCCGGTTTACTCATCGCCGGTTGCGTGTATTGGACTCCGCTGCTGTTTATGGCGCTGGCGCTGTTTTTATTGCTGGGCCTGAACGAACTTGGCCGCCTGCTCAATACCGAAATATCACCGTCGCTTTTTGCCCTGTGGAGCTCGTTCTGTTTAATGGTATTTATTGATTTTGTGATTGTTATCAATCCGGAAATGGGATTTCTGTTTTATTATCCATGGATTTCATATGTGTTGATTCCAGTTCCGTTTGCTTTGCTGTTTATTATTTTACTGACGATTACAGTGTCGAAACAGCCGGTTCGCTCAGTTCTCAGTTTTATGTCGCTGTCGCTGCTCTATCTGGTTGTTCCCCTGCTGACAATGGTATTGCTTCAATATCAGTCATTTGCGCCCGGTTTATCGTGGCTGATGGTCGTTCTGGCTGCGGTCTGGATCAACGATACCATGGCCTATATTACCGGCAGTCTCATCGGAAAACATAAGCTCGCCGAGCGAATTTCGCCCTCAAAAACCTGGGAAGGCGTGCTGGGTGGCTGGTTTTTCACGACTATTATCATACTGATTGTCAATAATATATGGTTCGACAAATCGGTTTTGTCGCTGATTGCATTCACTTTTATAATTGTTGTTGCCGGCGTCATGGGCGATTTGCTCGAATCGCGGCTGAAGCGCGAAGCCGGCGTAAAAGATTCTGGAACACTCATGCCCGGCCATGGCGGTATACTTGACCGCCTCGACAGCATGCTGGTGGTGGCGCCGTTCGCACTTATTGCCATTTTGTTTATTTTTGGAGCATGATATTAAAAACCCACCCCGCCGGAAAAGAGCCCCTCGCAGCTGCAACCTTGTTACTGGGCACGTTAGCCTTATGCATTTTAATGTTTATTCCATTCGATTTGATGTGGCTGCAGTTTTCGCTGTTGGGCATTCTGTTGGTTATTGCCGTCTGGGTGCTTTCGTTTTTTCGTTACCCGAAAAGACAAATTGAAAACCCAAATCCAGACAACATTTTTTCGGCCGCCGATGGCAAAGTGGTGGTGGTTGAAAAAATCAAAACCGACCGTTTTCCCGAAGGCGAAGCCATACAAATTTCGGTGTTCATGAGCATCTATAATGTGCACATAAACTACGCTCCGGTTACCGGAACAATCACTTCAGTTGAACACCGTAACGGATTGCACCTCATGGCAATAAAGCCAAAAGCTTCACTCGAAAATGAGCAGTGCGAAACAGTCATTCTGACCGATCAGGGACAACAGATTATTGTTCGTCAGATTGCCGGAGCTGCTGCCCGTAGGGTGCTGTCATTTCTCGAAAATGACCAGAAAATCCAGGCCGGAAATGAGCTCGGTTTTATTCGTTTCGGCAGCCGGGTCGATCATATCATTCCGGTAAATTGTCATGTGCTGGTTAAACCCGGCGACAAGGTTACCGGATGCAAAAGTGTGTTGGCTGAGTTCGCTCATTCCTGATTAAGAGTACACAAATTCATTTGGTCGGATCAACTCAATTTATGACACAAAACTGTTTGTCAGATTAATTAAATAGGTATCTTTACATCAGAATTAAGCGCTGCAAAAGACCATTGAAATCCAGTAATAACGAAAAAACTTCAGCAACGGGCTGGCTGTTTTCAAAAACAAATGCAAATCAAGTGATCCGATGGGAGTTGATTTAAAATTAATTTCAGCAGAATATTTCGAAGCATATTCGAAAACGCTTGATATTGATTGGGTTAGCGTTTTCGATAGTTTGAAGGAAAAGACGCAATTCACTGAAGGAGATTTTGAATATTACATTATTTCATCGGCGTTGTTTTCATCAAAAATAGAAGGTAACCCGCTGGATGTGAACAGTTTTTTTGGCAGTCGCGGAAAAAAATCTTCACTCCGAAAAAAGGAAGTTACAGAAATTGAGACATTAATGGATGCCTACCAGTTTGCTTCTGAAAACAGATTGAACCGCACCCATTTTTTACAGTCGCACGCATTATTATCCAAAACGCTTTTGCCAGCCAAAGAACGCGGCAGGCTCAGAACTGATCAGGTTGGCGTGCGCGATACCGAAACTTTGCGGCCTGTATATCTGGCTGTTGAACCGGAATTTCTGAAAGAGGAATTTTCGAA
>CAYSCE010000406.1:0-2596 GCA_964429475.1 uncultured Bacteroidaceae bacterium
ATGGTCCGGGGTCTGTTTTTTATTCGACTTCTGTTTTTATAACTCCATTTATTTCTTTGGACGATATTACATTCGGCCGGAAAAAAAATTGGAAAAAATCTTTTTCCACCACGCTGCGACAGAACGATTCCATATCCTTGTTTCACAAGGACGATGGAATATTCTGTCTGGCCGACACATTAAAGCCGCTGTTCAAAAAATGGCAGATCAATACTTTTGCAGCTGTCTTCTATGCCGGATCGCTCACCGGACTTAGCTTTCTGTGGTACAGCGATTACTCAACCGGACGTTTCCATGCATTCAACGACATGGACGAATGGAAAGGCATCGATAAGCTCGGACATATGACTACCGCTCATCATTTTGCACGAGTGCAGTCCGATCTGTATCAGGCTGCAGGCTATACACGTGCACAATCGGCGCGCATCAGTGCGTTGTGTTCATTTGGTTATATGACTGTAATCGAAGTATTGGACGGCTTTTCCGAAGGCTGGGGCTTCTCGGTCGGCGATATGTGCGCCAACACGCTGGGTACCGGATTGTTTGTTGCCAACGAATTAAGCGGTAAAGAAAATTTACTCACGGTAAAAATGTCGTTTCATTATACCGGTTATGCAAAGTACAATCCTTCGCTGCTGGGCGAAAACAAACTGCAGCAACCACTCAAGGATTACAATGGCCAAACCTACTGGCTGAGCCTGAATCTGAAAGATTGTCTGCCAAAGGAATCGCGTTTTCCGGCATGGCTCAATCTGGCACTGGGTTATGGCGCCGATGGCATGATTGGCGGCGATAAAAATCCCAATGAAGTTGATGGAGTTGCCGTTCCCTTTTTTAATCGCTACAGCCAATGGTATCTGGCACCCGATATCGACTTCAGCCGCATACCTGTACGTGGGCGCGGCTGGAAGCTGCTTTTGCGCAGTCTCAACTTTATTAAATTCCCCGCTCCGGCAATCGAATGGAATTCCGAAAACGGATTAAAAGGGCATTTTCTCTATTTTTAAAAATATATTTGATAAATTTGTGAAATGAGATTTTCATCCCTGCTCATATTGAGTTTGTTGTTGCTAAGTGCTATGACCAACATGGCGCAAAACGATACTATTAATGAATGCTCTTGGGATACCAGAGATCCTGAATTTCCTGGAGGAAATGTAGGATTGCAGGATTTCATTCGCGAAAATCTGCAATATCCGACCGAAGCATTAAAGAATAAAATACAGGGTGTTGTTTATATTCGGTTTGTAGTAGAACCCGATAGCACAATATCAAACATTCTTGTGCTACGTGGACTTGGCTCTGGTTGCGACGAAGAGGCCATCAGAATTGTTGAGAAAATGCCAAAATGGACACCTGGTTCAGTGAATGGAAAGGTCTGTCGTGTTCAATATAATATCCCAATTCGCTTTATGTTGCCATGCGACAAATTAATTGATACTGCGAACCTGAATGATGGCGTACATTACGATTACGAAAAAATCATTGAAGTCGCTCCACAGTTTCCTGGCGGGGAAGATTCGCTGAATCATTTTCTCTTATCACAGATAGTTTATCCTAAAGAAGCGCAGGACAATCAAATACAGGGCACCGTGTATGTTGGCTTTACAATTAATGAAGATGGCAGTGTGAGTGATGTCCGCATCATGCGCAGTGTGGGTGCCGGTTTGGATGAAGAAGCCATGCGCGTAATTTCAATGATGCCCAAATGGACACCTGCACAGAATAAAGGAAAACCCACCCGCGTTGATATGTGTATTCCTGTGCGGTTTATTATGAATTAAAATCCAATATGAAAAAAATATTTTCCACACTGATTCTTCTCACATCTTGTCTGCTCATTCAGGCTCAGACAGCGGATTCTGTAAAGACCACCGAAAATAATAATTTGAAGGAAAACAAAATTGAAAAGGAAGTTTTCCTGGTGGTTGAGGAAGCGCCAGAGTTTCCGGGCGGAAAAGACGCCCTGATGAATTTTTTATCTGATAGTATCAGGTATCCAAAATTAGCTCGTAATTCAAAAATTCAGGGATTTGTGTATGTATCTTTTATTGTTGAACCAGATGGCAGCTTGAGCAATATAAAAGTGCTTCGCGGCATTGGCGGTGGCTGCGACGAAGAAGCTGTGCGGGTTGTACAGTCTATGCCGAAATGGATACCCGGCAAACAACGCGGTGAACCTGTGAGGGTGCAATTCTCTTTACCAATTCGATTTGTTCTTCATGGAGCGCCGAAAACAGAAAAAAATCAAAAAAATAAATCAAAAAATTAATATGAAAACAATCCTGATAACGGTTGCCTGTATCATATTTGCCCTGCTGATGAAGGCTCAGACAGCGGATTCTGTAAAGACTGTTGTATCACCGGAAATAATAAAAAGCGATAAAATTATTCCGGACGATAGTACGAAAAAAGTTTTTAATGTAATTGACGGAGTTCCTGAATTTCCCGGTGGGGAGGAAGCCTTAATGAATTATCTGGCTACAAATATTAAATACCCGCGCGAAGCCTTGGAAACAGGCATTCAGGGAATTGTCTATGTTACATTTATTGTCGAAGCCGATGGCAGTATCACCAATATTGAGGTTCCGAAACG
>CAYSCE010000407.1:0-2594 GCA_964429475.1 uncultured Bacteroidaceae bacterium
ATTCATTAATGAAAATCACGGACCTGCAAAAATATATTTCTGAAAACGGCCACCTGCCTGGCATTCCTGCAGAATCGGAAGTTGTTGGACAAGCCATGTCGGTTCAGGAAATGAATTTAATGCTGCTGAAAAAAGTTGAAGAACTTTCGCTTTATGTGATTGAATTACAGAAACAGATTGATGAAATGAAAAATCAGAAATAATCATGAAAAAGTTATTTTTGATTATATTTGTACTATTGACAACGACTGGTTATCCCCAGCAAACCTTGCCCTGCACACAGATTGGGGTAAATAATCTGGCCGGACCGAATCCATACATAACGGGCAGTTGTCTTGAGGTGAGCAGCGATTTGCATGTCAACAACAAAAACGTGATCATGGAAGCCGACAACCGCATACATTTCGGCGCTGGTGCGCACATTTCGCCCAACCAGCAGGGATACTTCCACGCGAGCATACGCCCCAACGCGCTGCAGGTGGCATGGATGGAGCCGGGAACGGTGGGAAGTGTGGGGCAGTATGAAAAACTGGAGATCGGAGTAAAAATTCCAGATGAAATTCAAATGCAGATTTTTCAGTTTTTAAATAGCGGTGCAAGTGCTGTTGATATTAACCACCCGGGGCTTAATCCATTTAATCCGGAAGAAGTTTCGGTTGAGGCAATATTTTCGACAACAATTGGCAATACGGCATTTCAACTGCCGTTTCAAAGAAAAATATTTGGATTCTGGTATCGCGAATTTGATCGATCGGAGTTTAGTGAAGTGTATACCGAGCTGTCTACCGATTATCATTTCCGGATCCGTTTTGCGCCACCCACTACCGGAAACTGGAGATGTGTTATAAAAATGTATGTCCATGGTGTTCTTACAAATGAAACATCGCCTTTTCAGTTTACTGTTGTAAATAGTGGTAACCCTGGATATGTAAGAGTTGGAGATTCGAAGCGTTTTCTTACATTGGGGAACGATATGTTTTTCCCGATTGGGATGAATTTGCCCCAAGCTTCATGCCATGGATCGGATGATTGCGATCTATCATATCTGGATCCGACTGCTCATCAGGATGTGACTGATCGTAATGGATTTGCGGAAGCCTTTAACAGGCTAGATGAGATTTCTCCAAGAATTTATGACTTTTTCAAGGAGGATATCAATGCACTAAAGCTGTCAGGCGGAAATACTTTCCGTTATTTGCTAACACCATGGGGAGACGACATTGAGTATGAATCTATCAATAATTATGACAACCACATTTTCTATAACTATAATACAGGAACATATGAACGGAGTTATTTTCATTCACATTTTGAATGGGAACTAGATGAGATTTTTGAAAAAGCTGAAGCGGAGAGTGTTTTTATGTTATTCAATGTTCAATGGCATAGTGTCTTTTGCAATTGTTCAAATGGCAACTGTGGTTTTTCCTATTACGATTGGGTTCCATTCAATTCGGACCCTTACATTAATGATCCTGGATATTGTTATAATGCCCAACTGGCTCTTGGCGAAGTACAAAATTTTCTTACCGATCCGGATGCAAAAAAATACTTCAAATACAAGCTCAGATACATTGTGTCGCGTTGGGGATATTCAACCGCAATACTAGCAATGCAACTCACCAGTGAGATAAACGGTGCTTTTGAAGCAAAGATGGAAGAGGCTGGTGTAATTCACGCTCAGATAGAAAGCTGGCACAGCGAAATGCTTTCATATCTGAAAAATGATCTTCAGGTTCCTCAACTCAGCTCAGTCAGTTATGCCGGCGAACCTGGTCGTCCGATTGCTGAAAAACCATATACAACTGCCTACGACAAGTCTTTTTACTTACAGGATTTAGATTTGCCAACCTATAATGCTTACCAGGATCTTCCAACTCGTTCTGCGGGAATCTTCGATATCAGGGAAAGGTGGTTTCCATCAAATATAGATGAATATTTTCAGAACTATTTTAATGTAAATCAAACTAATCAGTATAACAAGCTGCAATATGAAGTGTATGAGAATTATATGATGAAACCATTGCTTAACAGCGAAATCGGCTCCATGGGTCCCGACGATTATTCTTTAGTTTGTGATAATAAAGTTGAGTGGATAAAGAATACATATGTCACCCCATTCACAGGCATGGCCGGTATGAGCCTTCACTGGCAGTCAAACTATGACTACGCCCTGTGGCAAACCTATTTCCCAAAAATAGCAACCTTTCTGGCACCATATAATTTCAACGAAAGTTCTGGCAATGTGAAAGGGTGGATGCCGGGATATGATTATGATGAAAAACATTATGAAAGTGGTGACCCAAAGCCCGGCATTGTTGATCTGTTCTATCTTCGTTCGCCCGACGAAAAAAGAGCTGTTGGGGTATTGGCCAACCGCACGTACAACTGGTATACGCAGTGGAATGTGGCGAAATGCGGTGCTTATGTGTGGGAGGATTTGTCTTTCAAGGATCAATTTGAGATGACGAATAACACTGAAAGCTATGATGATTATATGTATAATTATGAAAAAAACGCATACTATATTAATGAATCCCTTCAGGCAGATGTAAAATCAGGATATTGTTACAGAATTACCTACATTCATCCAT
>CAYSCE010000408.1:0-2592 GCA_964429475.1 uncultured Bacteroidaceae bacterium
GCCATTGGCTTTGGGAACTGAAATCCAGTCGCGCAGGCGCTCAGGATTTGGCGTATATACCTGTGTTACTATTGAATAAGCTTTCCAGCAATCAATTCGTTCTATTTCCGGCTCAGAATCAATAATAATACGGATTGCGAAAATGTCGTAAACCTCATCAAACGGAATATTTTTCTTGAGCATTTTCTTCCAGATGGAATTAATGCTTTTTGTACGGCCGACAATTTTAAACTGCAGACCTTCCTTTTTGAGCAATTCTTCAACAGGCTTGATAAACTGAACAACAAAGCGGCGGCGTTCTTCTTCGGTTTCGATCAGCTTTTGGGTAATGCTTTCAAATATTTCGGGTTCGGTATACCGCAGCACCAGATCTTCCATTTCGCTTTTGATGGTATACAAGCCGAGGCGGTGCGCCAAAGGGGCAAATAGGAAAGCTGTTTCTGAAGCAATTTTCAGGCGTTTTTCGGGTGGCATATGCTCCAGGGTGCGCATATTATGCAGCCGGTCGGCCAGTTTAATCAGAATGACCCGGACATCTTCGGCCATCGTGAGCAGAATTTTCCGAAAATTTTCTGCCTGAATAGACGGGCCGAAGTCTGAATTATCTACAATGCCCGAAATTTTCGTCAAGCCATCAATAATTGAAGACACCTTGGGTCCGAAAAGGCCGCTGATGTCTTCGAGGGTATAGTCGGTGTCTTCGACAACATCATGCAAAAGCGAACAAATGATTGAAGTGGTTCCCAAACCAATTTCGCCGGCCGAAATAATGGCCACTTCCATCGGATGAAAGATATAGGGTTCTCCGCTACGGCGGCGCATACCTTTGTGCGCTTCGGCAGCCAGATTAAAAGCTTTACGAATCAGTCGCTTGTCCTTTGCATCGGTAATGGGTTTACACACCTTGAGCAACATTCTGTACCGCTTCAGCAGTTCTTTCTTTTCGATATCGGTCAACCCAAACTCCATTCTGATAATTTCCTGCAAAAATAGCAATATCCGGCACAATAGGATGTGATATTTAACAGCAATGGTATATAGCAATCACGAAAATTAAAATTATATTTGCACTGTATTCAAAACAACCTGGAAAACATGAAAAAATTTACCATTTTTTGCATTGCGTTGTTGATTGGGGTGACAACGGTTTTCAGCCAGACCATAGCGCTGTTTGAAGATTTCGAATCTGCCCCATACAACCTCACGTCCAGCGGCACACCCGCCTGGGCGATCAACTCACGCGTGCAGGCTGCAGGTCTGTATTCAGATTCCTGTACCCTGGCAACGTCAAGTACATCGTACCTGACATCAGGCGCATTTTCAACTGTTGGAAACATGAGTGTTATACTTGAGTTTTCGCAAATCTGTAAAATTGAAATGGGCGATGCAGCCCAGATTGAGTATTCAATCAACGGAGGAACCACCTGGAATATAGTCACGTTGGCTTATTACACAGGTGCAGGCTCCTATGCATCGAACAAATTCTCCGAATTCAGCTATCCCACAGCATGGTCGGCCGGAAATGCAACGGCTAAACCAGATAATACATGGTGGAAAGCTGAATCATTCAATCTGAGTGATCTGGTAGGCAACCAGGCCAGCGTTATGATCCGCTTTAAACTGAACGATGCCAACAACAACGGCGCAGGTTCGCGCCCGGGGTGGTTTCTCGATGACATAAAAGTCACCATGGCGCCTTCCGAAATGATTCCTCCTACCATTACGCTTATTCCACCCATCAGTCAGGACACCTTATATACACCAGGTCCTTTTCCGGTTACAGCAAAAGTTTCGGATGCTTCCGGTATCGCTTCTGCCAAACTTGTTTACAGCATAAATGCTGGTCCGAACGACACATTATTAATGACCTTACTGAATGTTGATACATTCTCGGTCAACATTCCGGCACAAGCTTACAACACCCGTGTTGATTACCATGTGTTTGCCACCGATGCGTCGCTGGCAGCCAACACAGCCAGTTCTGCCAACTACTGGCTGTATACCAAACAACCCGCTCCGGTTGTCATTATCGGAACTGGTACCAGCACAACCAATTACCTGCCATGCAATGGATTCTATAATTATGGCTGGTCTGCCCAGTTGTATAAGTCGTCCGAAATCGGCCTGTCCGGTAATATTGATTCCTTGTTTTTTCATGTAGGACAAGCAATTTCGAATTACACGATGACCAACCAGCGAATTATGGTCGCTGAAATACCTGATTCGGTATTTGCTTCAGGAGCAATGCCTGATAGTGCTTCTATGACTACATTCTGGGCTGGTACAGCTACCTACACGGGTATTGGCTGGGTTAAATTTATCCCCTCTACTCCTTTTTATTATACAGGATCCGGGAATCTTGTGATATACTACATCAACCGTGATGGAAGTTATGTTTCTCCTTACCCGTATTTCAGCTATACACCAACATCAGCTGCCAACAAAGCAAAATATGTTTACAGCGACACCTATGCTAATGTCTTCCCGACATCGACCGGTACACTAACCGCAAACAGACCCAATCTGAAACTTGCCTTTGCTCCGGACAATACAGTACATAATGTTTAAACGGTGCAGATGACATCTCCTTTG
>CAYSCE010000409.1:0-2556 GCA_964429475.1 uncultured Bacteroidaceae bacterium
TTGGCACCATGCAGGGATCTGAAACATTTTTAAATGTTTTCATTTTCTTTTTAATTATAGCGGGGATTATCCTTGATAAAATGGGTGTTCGGTTTACTGCCATATTATCGGGTTTGGTTATGCTTGCTGGCGCTGCTATTAACTGGTATGCAGTTACAGAGTCATTTATGGGCAGTAACCTGGAGGCCTGGTTTGCAAATAATCTGAATTATATTCCGGGATTTCAGGAACTAGGAATTGCACCTTTTTATGAAGGGATGCCGGCTTCTGCAAAATTTGCCGCCGTTGGTTTCATGATTTTTGGCTGTGGTGTCGAAATGGCTGGTATCACTGTTTCGCGCGGAATTGTAAAATGGTTCAAAGGCCGCGAAATGGCTATGGCCATGGGTTCCGAAATGGCATTGGCCCGTTTGGGGGTTGCAACTGTAATGATTTTCTCTCCGTTATTTGCCAACCTTGGTGGAAAAGTTGACGTATCCCGTTCGGTTGCTTTTGGTGTTCTCCTGCTCATGATTGCCCTGATTATGTTTGTTGTGTATTTCTTCATGGATAAGAAATTAGATGCTCAAACCAAGGAATCGGAAGAAAAAGACGATCCATTCAGAATCAAAGACATTGGAAAAATTTTATCGAGCACCGGTTTCTGGCTTGTAGCGCTGCTTTGCGTATTGTATTATTCCGCCATTTTCCCATTTCAGAAATATGCCGTCAATATGCTGCAATGCAACCTGACATTCACCGGCGTTGAAGAGGGCTCTTTCTGGGCAAAAGACACCGTTACAGTTATTCAATATGGTATCATGCTGGTGGTTGCCGGTACTGCATTCGCAAGTAACTTCAGCAAGGGAGCTGTTAAATATATCATGCTGATCACATCAATCGTCAGCCTTATTATTTTCTGCTACATGGGTTACATGCGTCAATCGGCTGAAACTATTTTTGCTGTATTCCCGCTGTTGGCTGTCGGTATTACTCCAATCCTCGGAAAATACATTGATACAAAAGGAAAAGCTGCATCCATGCTGATGATTGGCTCTTTGTTGTTAATTGCCTGCCATCTTACTTTCGCCTTTGTATTACCCATGTTCCAGGGAAATGCTGTTGGTGGTGTTTTGATTGCTTACCTGACTATTTTGGTGCTCGGTGCATCATTTTCACTGGTACCTGCTTCGTTGTGGCCCAGCGTGCCGAAACTGGTAGATCAGAAAGTAATCGGGTCAGCCTATGCACTCATTTTCTGGATTCAGAATATCGGTTTATGGTTATTCCCGATGCTTATCGGAAAGATTCTGGACAACACCAATCCTCAGGTTGTTGAAGATCTTGCCAATAAAAAAATCACAGCAGAACAGGCTGCCGTTTCATTTGACTACACAGCTCCTTTAATCATGCTGGCATGCCTTGGCGTTGCTGCATTTTTCCTTGGACTGTTGCTGAAACGTGTTGACCACAAAAAAGGTCTTGGCCTTGAACTTCCCAATATCAAGAGCTAATCACTGTTTTCAATAAATCATTAAAACGGCTTTCCACAACGGAGAGCCGTTTTTTTATTATTCAAAATCCACTGTTTATAAGTTGCCACAACCATGACTTTTAACCATCCGGATTTTTTGTACTTTTACCTCAAATTACCGATTTATGAAAACAACCTCATTTCTGCTCTCTGCATTGGTTATTGCTGCCATGTTTGTTTCATGCGTTCCTGCCCGTCAGTTGCAGGATGAAAAAGCACGACGCGAAAAAGCCGAAACGGATATGGCTACCATGCGTGCCGAATTCGATAAAATGAGTGCCACCAACACCGAGATGAACGAAAAGCTTAATGGTATGACCAAACAGCTTACTGCGCTGGAACGCGATACCACCATTACCGGAATTTCGCTCCGCAAAATGACTAGCCAGTATGATAAAGTAAACGGTCTGTACGAAGAACTCAACCGCAAATACGAAGAGCTTCTGCGACTGAATGCTTCCGAAACACAAAAAATAAGTTCTGAGTTGCAGCTTACTCAGGAACAGCTCGCAGCCAAAGAAGCGGAACTGAAAAAACTGGAAGCAGAACTCAATGCCCGCAAAGCCAGCCTCGACCAGATGCAGGCCGATCTGCTCCTGAAAGAGAAAAGAATTTCGGAACTCGAATCCATGATCAATAAAAAAGATTCGGTTATGAAAGAACTGCGCAGCAAACTTACCGTTGCGCTCAAAGGTTTTGAAAACAATGGGCTGACCATCGTTGAAAAAGATGGTAAAATTTATGTCTCACTCGAAGAGTCTCTCCTGTTTGCATCCGGCAGCTGGACTGTGAATGCGAAAGGTAAAGATGCTCTGCAAAAACTTTCAGGCGTATTGGCCAGCAATCCCGATATTTTTATCATGGTGGAAGGTCATACCGACAATGTGCCGTACAAAGGCAGTGGTCAGGTAAAAGACAACTGGGATCTGAGTGTTATGCGCGCCACCAGTGTTACAAAAATTCTACTCGACAACAAAAGTCTCGATCCAAAACGCATCACTTCGGCCGGCCGTGGCGAATATTTTCCGATTGATCCTGCCAAC
>CAYSCE010000410.1:0-2549 GCA_964429475.1 uncultured Bacteroidaceae bacterium
AAAAGCCTGCCGGAACGGTGGAATGTCGTAACAATCTGCTGTTTTGAGACAGCCCCGCTAACTATCTATAAAAATTCACCATTGATAAACAGACTTTACATTTTTAACAGCAATTGTTGAAAACACCTGCTTTCACCTGCATAAAAATAAACGTATTTAAGCTTGTTTAATACTTAAATTTTTATACTTTAGCATCAAAATAAATCTGTTATGAAAAGACTTTTCCTTCTGAGTTTGATTGTAAGTGCATTGTCTCTTTACACTGCCAAAGCGCAGAACAACGTTGGTATCGGAACAACAACACCTTCGGCTTCGGCTTTACTTGATCTGACTGCTACCGACAAGGGACTGCTGGTTCCCCGGGTTACCCTGTCGGCAACCAATGTGGCTGCTCCGGTAACTACGCCGGCAACAGGATTGTTGGTTTTCAATACAGCCACAGCCGGCACGGCACCAAACAATGTAGTACCTGGTTTTTATTACTGGGACGGCACAAAATGGGTGCAGGTTGGCGCCGGCGGAGCAACAGGTTGTACAACACTCGACGAAGCATACGATTGTGGTGGAAACGGCTCTGGTCGCAGCGTTACAGTCGATGCAGGCCGCGTTGAATTTACCATTCCCAGTGGTGCAACAAACGCAGAAGGTTTGTATATTGCCAGCAATAAAGGAACGCTGGCTGCTCCTACAGCCTGTTCCTGGCTTGCTCAGAATCAATGGGGCGTTGGATTGCAGATCGATAATAACCTGGGCGCCAACGAATTCAGTGCTGTTCAGGGTACAACATATACCAGTCAGACTTCAACTACAACTTTTCCCGCAGGTTTGGCCGGATATGCCTCCGGTACTGGAAAAGCCGTTGGCGTTTGGGCCGAATACGATGGAAGCAACAGCGGTGGCGCAGGATTATACGCCAAATCGAGCGGAAATAACTTTGGTGCACGCATGGTTGGCAACGCATATCCCGGTGCCTATATCGAAACAAACTCGGCTTCGTCTCAGGCTTTTCAGGCTGCCTCGTCAGGAGCTTCCTACACCAATCCCTGTGCATTGATGGTAGGTTCAGTTCAGTTCGACATCAGTAACAATACTCAACATAGCATTATTATGAATAATCTTGCAGCTGAACCAACCATTGCTCCCTCTGCAGGCCAATGGGGCTATATAGGGACAAATGCTGTTGCCTGGTATTATCTGTATTATTACAATGCTGTTGCAGTGTCACGTCGCGAACTGAAACGCGATATTCAACCGCTCGATAACAATTTATATGCTTATGCGCTCGATGAAATCATGAAAATGAAGCCCAGCCTGTATAAATTCAAAGGAGAAACCGATGAAATTATCGCTGGTAATGAAAGCAAAACCCGCTATAATTATCACCTGGGGCTCATTCTCGATGAAGCTCCCGATTTTATTCAGGACAATACCTTCGGCGGCATCGATGTGTATGCTTTGTCAACCTTAAATCTGGCCGGTATTCAGGCTGTAAATGCCGAGCTGCAGGAAGTGCCTGTTACCGATTTCGGCCAGGGAAGCGTGGTTGCAAACGAAGTCAGAATAAATTATTCGGAAGTGATTATGGATTCTGAGATTTCAGGAACTCCCATCGTAAACATTACACCTACTTCAGCCAATGCACGCTTCTATGTCAAATCGCAGGATGCAAGCGGCTTTGTGCTTGTTTCAGAAAATGGCCCGATGTCATTTAACTGGACTGCAAATGCAAAAAGAATGACTGCAAAATCATACGATATTCCGCAATCAACCATGTCGCAGCTGAAAGTTGATCCTGCAAAAAAACAAATGATGCAGCAAATCGGTTCAAAACCTCAGGAAAAACCAATGCAGCTGATTGGAAACTCCGAAGGTGAAATCAGTAGCAAGCGCATTAAACGATAGTGTCAGTCAATTTTTTCTGCAATGAAAAAACTCATCATTATATTGATTGCACTGATACCGCTTCTGGCACAGGCTCAGTTGTTCTATAACAACGGTGCTACTGTTCACGCCGGTTCGGGCGCAGTCGTTCAGATAAACGGCAGTGCGCAGAATCAAACCGGTATCATGAATGTTGCTACTTCTCCGGCTGCCAATGTATACATCACAGGTAGCCTGACCAACAATGCCACCATAAACGGATATGGCAACATACACCTCAACGGCGACTGGATCAACAACAGTGCTTTTAACTGCTTCACAGGACTTGTTTCGCTCGAAGGAGCTGCTCAAAATCTGTCGGGCAGTGTTTCTACAACGTTTTACAACCTGACTTTGCTGGGCACCGGAATTAAATCGCAAACAATCAATCAGACTACCAGTGGAACACTGAATCTGAATGACCGGGAACTGGCAACAAATATCTACACCATGTTTGTGACAAATACCGCTACCAATGCGGTTCAGCGTACAAGCGGATTTGTCAGCAGCACCAATGGTGGCTACCTGTCACGCAATACAGCTCAGGCTGCTTTGTATTTGTTTCCTGTTGGATCAAGCACCGGTACAACCCGTTACAGACCTGTAGAACTGACGCCAGCTTCGGCAGC
>CAYSCE010000411.1:0-2539 GCA_964429475.1 uncultured Bacteroidaceae bacterium
TCCACTTTCATAATGCCGCCGTACGAGTCGGCTTTGTTGGCACCAATCACAAAGCAGTTGGACAAGCTGGCAATCTGGAAATTATTTCCGATACCGGCCATCGGGCTTCCCTGAGGAACGATGTAGCGGAAGTCTCTTAACACTTCGAATACTTCATCCTCGCTCATGGGGTTTTTATAGTTCTTTTCAATGCGGGCCACTTCGCGTGCAATGCGGCGATGCATATCATTGGGAGTTGCTTCATAAATATTTCCCTGGCTATCCTTCAGGGCATACTTGCTCACCCAAACGCTTGCAGCGAGCGTGTCTCCATTGAAATATTCGGTTGACTGTTTCAGTGCATCCTCATACAGATACACCTGCCGCTGTGTTTCGTCTGGCTTTTGTATTTCTTCATCGAAGATATTCGGACGAGTCCGTTTATGCAACAGCTGATCATAATTACTTGATTTAGAATCAATTTCGTTTTTTACCTGTGTCTGCTCGTACAAACTGTTGTCCATCTTGCAATGCTTTATATAGTTAATTCGATGTTTCTCAACCTTTAAGAAATTTCTTAAAAGCGGCTGTTTCGGATGGCTAAAATAAAAACAACTGTTTGTTAGGCAAAGCCCAAATTATTAACAATGAGGCTTACTTTTCAACTGACAAGGCTAATCGTCTGACTAGACGAATATTATTAATTATCTACATAAACTATATACATATTCGTCGCTCTCACAGTCAGTCATTTAAGGGCCATATAAGCTTCTTCCCAAAGCCCAATGCGTTATCGGTCATTTTGGCATAATCCGGTAAAAAAAACCAAAATGAGGTCTTCATTATCACAGCATATGGAAACCGCTTTAAATAACGCTTTTTTGCCCATTCATACTCAGAATCGCGAGGCTTGTATATAGTTCCAGACATCTGAATACCTTGTATTTTGCCAATAATGCGCGTTTCCAATGCAACAGCTACAGCAACCCTTTGCTGCTTCGACATTATTTTTACATGCCGCGTTTCATCATCGCTCGTAAAAACAAAGCAGTTGCGCTCCTGGTCATATGCGTAAAAACAGTGGGCACTCCATATTTCACCTGATTCACAAACTGATAGCGTTAAAACATGATGTTTCTTCAGGAAATTTGTCATGGCATCGGGCAACATGGGGATCGGATTTTTTTTCGCAAAGATAACCGGAAAGATTTGTCACTCACAAACAAAAAAATATCCGGCAATGAAATACTTATTTATCCAAAGGATGTGTGTGAAAAACACCTTATATATTAATTATCTTTGCACCGGAAAGACATCATGAAAATTCTACAGGTGTGTGGTGGTCCCTCGTGGGGCGGCATTGAAATGCAAACAGTTAAGCTGGCTTTCATTCTTCAGAATGCCGGACACGAAACCTGTGTGCTATGCTCAGCCTCTGGCGAAATACAAAAACATGCTGCTGAAAAAAAACTACTTACCGAATCCGGCATTTTTGATCCGGGCAAAAACTGGTTTTATTCGCTCCGCCGGGCAAAAGATGTAATCAGATCTTTTAATCCCGACATTATTCATGTGCAGCGCTCGCACGATTTATCTGTTATTGCTGCCGCGCTACGGTCATTGCACAAACAAACGCCTTTGGTGTTCTCGCGCCGCATGGAAAGCCGGCTGAAGAAAAAATCTCCGGTCCATCGTCTCATATACAGCCGTGTCGACCGCGCCTGGTGCGTGTCTTCATTTGTGCGACATAATTTTCTGGCCACTTCGCCCATGAAACCGGAAAAAGTTTTTGTAATGAATAATGGTATCGATCTGACCATTTTCGATCCCGGCCGGTTCAATAAATCTGAAATGAGAGCGCAGTACGGAATTCCGGCCGATGCCACGGTGATCGGCATGACTGGTCGCATATCGCCCATGAAAGGCCACGCCGATTTTATTCATGCCGCAACATTTCTGATTGAAGCAGCACGGAAAAAACTTTTTTTTGTAATGGCTGGTGGCGCCAGTGTTGGCGAAGATGCCTTTGCAAACGAAATATATGCTCTTGCCAAATCATGTCTGCCCGAAAACAGTTATTGTTTTATTGACCATCAGCCCGATCTGGCAGGTGTGCTTTCAACACTCGATGTGTATGTGTTTCCTTCGCACCGCGAATCGTTTGGTAATGTGCTGCTCGAGGCCATGGCCATGCAGTTGCCCATTGTGTCGGTCAATGCCGGTGGCGTAACCGATATGATTACCAGTGGCGAAAACGCGCTCTGTGTGCGGCCTCAGCACCCCGAAGAAATTTTTTCGTCGGTACAAAAACTGATCAGCAATCAGGTAATGGCCTCACAACTGGCTCTGGAAGCCAGAAAACGATCACTCGACTTTTCTTCGGAAAAGTTTTTGGAAAATCTGATTACAGAATATCAGGAAGTGATTTCACAAAAAAAAGACGGTAAATAAGCCCTGTTCTTCTGAAACTGTGCGTTAAAAATTATGCGTGGTGCATTGCGCCCTGTGCGTCTGAAAGTCCCGACCGACAGCGTCGGGGATGTGCCTCATGCCCTATGCA
>CAYSCE010000412.1:0-2527 GCA_964429475.1 uncultured Bacteroidaceae bacterium
CACGGCCCCGGAGTATTAACCAGAGTGCAGAGCATGGTGTCGTTGAAAGCGACCTCTGCTGCCTGCTCTTTCATTTCACCGCGGCGAACTTCAATACATTTCAGATTCTGAACCGTAGGATCGTTCATAAAAAATCTTTTTTTCATTTTTTTCTAAACCGAATTGTTTTCGAAAATCATCCAATGATTTAAAAAAATATTATACTTTAGCTTTGAAAATTATGGATAATGAATCCATTAAATCTGTTTTATTCATTAAAATCATTTCAATGAAAAGTGCATTTTTTCTTTTGTTCATAACCATGTTTCTTTGCGGCAACACCAACGCTCAAACGGGCAGTGCTGCAGTTCCTGAAGGAGTCGTCTATAAAACATGTGCCGATTCCGACAATCTGAAAGCCGAAAAAATACTGCGAAAAGAATTGTCCGACAGTTGTTCTTTTTCTATGTACAATCAGCTTCTGTTTGTTGGCCCGAAACTCTGGCTCCGGTATAAGGATGTGCCTGGCGTTGGTGATATTCCGGCAGGAAACCTGACCTGCAAAGTGCCTGTATTTAACGAAAAAGGTAAAAAGAAAGGGACACAGGACCTCACAGGAAAGCTGATTCAGAGCCAGGAAGATTTTAATGTTTTCTGGAAACAGGTTTTAAAGGATTTTAAAGGTGCTGATATTACCGTGCGCAAACTACGCGGCGATGAGATGGCTTATTATTGGGCAATTATTTTCTTCGATATTGAAGAACCTGTATTTGCGCTGGAATGTGCTTCATACACTTTTTTATTCGATATGAATAAAAACGGACAGCTGGAATGGATTGAACAATTGAATTGATCAGCAATATATTCCGGCGTTATCCTTGCGCATTGAGCGTTGAGCCCTGCGCATTGTGCATTGTGCCCTGTGCCCTGTGCGTCTGAAAGTGCTGACCGCAAGCGTCAGTACTGAAAGTCCCGACCGACAGCGTCGGGATGTGCCCTGCGCCCGGAGTTTATCCCGACGAAGGCGGGACGTTGTGCATTGTGCCCTGCGCCCTGTGCATTGTGCCCTGTGCCATCAACCAGACAAGTTGTTCAAACAAAAAGCTTTGCTCCATTTCTGAAGCAAAGCTCAAAACTAAACGTTCAACCCTTTCTTAAAACGAATACGTTACACCGCCCAGAAAACGGAAGCGATAAGTCGGATAATGATCCCACAACATATATCGCTGTGCGGCTATATTGCTGAATTCAAGAAATGCAGACAAAACTTTCGAATACTTGTATTCAATGCTCAGATTGGCGTCAAAAGCGGGTTTTAATTCTGTTGGCGGAATAGCAACAAAGGTCATAATGTTGCCATAATTCACCTTAGCATATCGCTTACCAATATAATACACACGGGTGCTCAACATGATTTTATCGCCGATATTATATCCCAGACCAAGCATTCCTTCGAAGTCAGGAATATTGTATGCTTTATCATTTGACACTGCTTCGGCCTGATTGTAAGCTACCATCAGCAGCCCTTTCCATTTGTTGCCGATTTGCAGCACACCATTGAATTCGCCGCGGAACCAGCTTACCTTCTGATCGTACACCACAGTCATCTGATTTTCGAGATACGATAATGAATCGTCGATGACAAACAATGGGCAATTATCAATTTTGCGGTTGCTGGCCATAATGGTATAACTGAACGAACGTGCGATGCTGCCCCGGATTCCACCATACAGCATTTGTGTTGTTTTCGAATAATCGCTCCTGACAAAATGATGAACAAAAGGATTTTCATTGGCAAGCGAACGGAACGAATGATATTTCAATTCGCCGTCCAGGCCTCCGAATGCGCTGAGTATACCCGGCAACAGATTCAACTCAAGACGGATCTCCGGGAAAAAATGTGCCTGCGAAGTAGAGTCGGTTTCAAGAGTGATTTTTGGCGAAATCTCAATAAACAACGGACCGGTAGTCGTGCTGATATACGGCGCCAGATCAACCTTTCCTGCATTGAATGTTTCAAAGCCGCGGTTCTGAAAATAATGTTCGCCATCGTAACGCAGGCCTACCATTTGATCCTTGCTTACTTTTTTGAGCCAGTCAACACGCTTGTTCAGAAAGCCGGAAACCTTAATACTGTTTTCTGTTGCATTATAAATGTTCCAGAAACAATGGTATTCCAGATCGGTATGATAATTCAGATGCGAAGAATCGGCATGTGTGCTGTACCACGAAAGGCGGCCACCTGCGTCGTTGTAGCGCTGTTTGATATCATCCTTGTCTGTTGATAACCATTCTGTCGAATCCAATGGCAGCGTTAATGAATCGGGTTTGAATCCATAGTAATGAACTACATCGCGCTCGAAAAACATTTTGCCCGATATGGTGTATTTTGGCTTTATGAGCGATCCGTACACATCCACTTCGTTGTCGCTGAAACCTGCATATGCATATTCGGGAATCTTTCCGTTCGAAGAAAAATGTTTCATATGCAAGCCAAAACTTTTCTTTTTATCGCGTTTGGTGTTTACAAACAATTCGCCGTAGGGAC
>CAYSCE010000413.1:0-2523 GCA_964429475.1 uncultured Bacteroidaceae bacterium
TTTCCTGCAGCAGGGTATTGATGGCCAGTTTGAGTTCTTGTCGGTTTTCGGAGTAATAGAAAAAGCCGCCGGCCAGAGTAAAATTCTGCGCAAATTCGAACGGAATGGCCTGTTGCATAGGTTTGAACGCCGAAACTTCAACATTTTGCTGTTCAGCATTGAGTTCGGTTTTATTGATCAACGCGTTGCGGATGCGTTTCAGCACTTTTTCGCGCAGTTCAATATGTTCAAACTGTTTCATTCCTTCGGCGTATCTTCGTTGTTATCGGCAGTATCTTTCTCCGCTTCAGGTTCTTCCGGCTGATCGCTGTCGGGTTTCTTTTCTTCGAGCAGATGAGCCTTGTGTTGTTCAAGTTCGCGCGATGGCCATGGACGCGGACCAAAAATCCGCTCGACATCCTCGGCGAAAATGACTTCTTTTTCAAGCAGTATTTTGGCCAGTTCCGATACTTTTTCCTTATTGGTGGTCAGGATTTCTTTTGCCCGTTCATAAGCCGATTCAACAATCCGGCGGACTTCGGAATCAATGAGTTCGGATGTTTTTTCGGAATAGGGCTTTGTGAAATAAAATTCCTGTGAACCCGATGAATCGAAATAGCTGATATTACCGATGGCTTTGCTCAGTCCGAAATAAGCCACAGAAGCATAGGCCTGTTTGGTGACTTTTTCAAGATCATTCAATGCGCCGGTCGATACCTGATTGAAATTGACTTCTTCCGAAGCGCGGCCACCCAGTGCCGATGTCATTTCGTCGTAAATCTGGTTCCAGGTTGTCAGCGAGCGCTCTTCGGGCAGATACCAGGCAGCACCCAGCGCTTTTCCACGCGGAATGATGGTGACTTTTACCAGCGGATGCGCGTGTTCGAGCAGCCAGCTGACCGAAGCATGACCAGCTTCATGATAGGCAATGGCTTTTTTCTCGTCGACTGAAATAATTTTGTTTCGTTTTTCGAGACCGGCAATAATGCGGTCGATGGCATCGAGAAAGTCTTGTTTTTCAATAACATTCTTCGATTTACGGGCAGCAATCAAAGCGGCTTCGTTGCAAACATTGGCAATATCGGCACCGCTGAATCCCGGCGTTTGTTTGGCCAGAAAATCGGTTTTTACATCATCGGCCAGTTTGAGCGAGCGGATGTGTACGCCGAAAATTTCGTCGCGTTCGTGCAGATCGGGCAGCTCAACATAAATCAGGCGGTCGAAACGTCCGGCACGCATAAGCGCTTTGTCCAGAATATCGGCGCGGTTGGTGGCTGCCAGAATAATGACGCCGGCATTGGTCGAGAAGCCGTCCATTTCGGTCAGCAGCTGATTCAAAGTATTTTCGCGTTCATCGTTGGCGCCGGTAATATTGGCACGACCACGGGCACGGCCGATGGCATCAATTTCGTCGATAAAGACAATACAGGGCGCTTTTTCCTTGGCCTGGCGGAACAAATCGCGTACACGCGAAGCGCCCACACCCACAAACATTTCGACAAAGTCGGAACCGCTGATGGAAAAGAACGGCACTTTGGCTTCGCCGGCTACAGCCTTGGCCAGCAAGGTTTTACCGGTGCCCGGAGGGCCAACCAGCAACACGCCTTTCGGAATTTTTCCACCCAGACTGGTATATTTTTTCGGATTTTTCAGAAAATCGACCACTTCCACCACTTCCACTTTGGCTTCGTCGAGGCCGGCGACATCTTTAAATGTTACATGTACCTGCGTGTCTTTGTCGAACAGCTGCGCTTTTGACTTACCGACATTGAAAATCTGGCCGCCGCCGCTGCCACGGTTCATCATGCGCATAAACAAAAACCAGATACCAATAACAATTGCAATTGGCAGAATCCAGTTCATAAAAATGGTGCTACCCCAGTCGGTACGCTCTTCGGAGGTATATTCAATGCCTTTGTCCTGCTCGAGCTGAGCTTTTTCTTTCGCCGTTTTTCCGATGGTATCCTGTTCATAAACGCGCTGGGCAATTTTGTCGATGCGTTCGTCAAAACTTTCCGATGACAAAAACTTCAGCTTGTAATGCGGGCCCTTATTGTCCTTGGTTTCCGGAGCATCTTTGTAGCTGCTGTCCGATTTTACCTTATCGGCTTTGATGTGGATTTCGGCAAATTCCTTATTCACGACAACAATTTTTTCAACGTCGTGATGCTTGAACATTTGTTCAAGTCGCGACCATGAAATTTCTTCAGGGTCGGCTTCTTTTCCGTTGAAAAAATATAGTGAAATGAAAAGAATTGCCATTATGGCATAAATCCAATAGAAATTTATTTTTTTCTTTTGGGGATTCTTGTTGTTGGCGGGGTTTTCGTTCATGTTATAACTCTCTTAATTAGGAAATTAGGCTGACTTGATGTCGGCATCGGCCCACAATTCTTCCAGTTTGTAAAAATCGCGGGTCTCCTCTCTGAAAATATGTGCCACAACATTGCCGTAGTCCACCAGAATCCATTCGGCATTGGTGAGTCCTTCCACATGAACCGGCTTCAAAGCCTCTTCACGCCTCAATTCCTTGATAGTGTTTTC
>CAYSCE010000414.1:0-2507 GCA_964429475.1 uncultured Bacteroidaceae bacterium
CGCCGCCCCGTAGTGCGGGTGAAGGGCCGAATGAGTTAAGTACGATGGTATCATCCACTTCATTTTTATCGCAGGAAGTAAATCCAATTCCGGATAAAAGAATGAGGCATATCATCAGGCCCGCTGTCCATATATTCTTTTTTGTTTGCATATAAGTCAAATTTTAATACTTGTTTTCTTTAATAAAACATCCTTTATTCGGCAGGAACTACCCTGATATTATCTATACAAATGTATGGATTACACGAAGTTCCGGCAATTCCACCGTGATAAACAAACATGGTTAATCCGCCATAATTTCCGGGACCGGCCATTTCGGCTGTGCTTCCATCGTGAATGTATTTGAACTCAGTCAACGGAATAGAAACTGTAACCCAACCGTCGGTGGTGTATCCGCTTGTCAAACCCTGCCATGGTCTCCAAAGTGCTCTGGGTGTTTTACCGTCAGCAATATAACCGTTGGTATCTCTGGTTGCCCATGGGGTGAATATAATTTGCAAAGCAAGTGAAGACCATGCCTGAGTTACATTAATCTCGAACTTTAGAAGAGATGCCGACGGTGCAGTTGTAAATAAATCGCCCTGCGGACGGCCATTGGCAGAGCCCCATAGATTGAATGAAAAATTATCTTCCGCCCAGTCTTTGGTAGGGTCACCATCCAGTGCACCGGTAAAGTACACGTATTTGCCACTGATACCTGTAGGTTCTGTATCTTTGGTTTTACCGGCGCGCCAGCCGCCATTCGCATTCAGCACATCCCAATCCAGTATCATGCCGCGATCATCCCGGAACTGGAAGTGTGAACGACCTGTGCCATAGATCGATTTTACAGTCAGATATCCTTTTTGACTGCCGGCAGGAACTTTGAATTTTACCTGAGTTTTTTCAATGGAAACAAATTCTGTTACCGGAATATTTCCTGCCATAGATATGGTCAACGGTACATTGGCATCATTGATGAAATAATCTCCGTACAACGTCACCAAATCACCATCGTGAGCATATTCGCACGAAATGCTGGATACATAAGGTTGTGGAACCTGAACTCCAAAGGTATATGGAATTGTATCGTTGCCATTCGTTATCATGTATATTTTATTGGTCACAACCTTCGGAATTGTTTTCGGAACAGTCACCAATAATGTTTTGTCGGTAATAAAACTTGAGTTGAGCAACGCTTTCTGATCATTGAACCAGAGTTCTTTGATGCTGCGCAGATTATTACCCACCAGACAAATGGTATTGTCCATAAATGCCTGTACAAGGAGTGAGTCGGCTGAAGCGGGAGATGGAACGCGAACATAATATACTTCAGGAACTCCATCAGTCATTTCATATTTATCAGGATTGTCATTGCACGACTGGAATGTAAATCCGGTAATAATTGCCGTGGCAATCAATAATGACTGAAATATCGTTGATATTTTAATTTTGTATTTCATTTTCATTCATTCGTTTAAGATTAATATTTAACCGTTGTCAAATCAAATTCCACCGGATCTTTCAACAGGTTTGGATTCATCGTTAAGTCAGTGTCAGGGAATGGCAGCTGAAAGTCCTTATCCTGGATATTGGGAGCCGTAGCGCCTGTATCGTACTGTGTTTTAGTCGGATCAAGAACGCCTGTTTTGTAGTAATCACCCAACCCCAGATATGCATTTCTGCGTTGTGCTTTCAGTTCGGCAATCGCTTTTGCGGGTTCGTAATAATGCCAGCGCACGTAGTCGTACCAGCGGTCACCTTCACAAGCCAGTTCCAGACGGCGTTCTTTCCATACATCCTGCCAGGTAATCGATGTTTTAGGGGTGTATCCCTGTACCGAACGTCCACGCACTGCATTGAATGCTTTCAAAGCCGATGGATCCGTTGTTGAGCTTCCATTGCCAATAACTGCTTCGGCATAAATAAGATATACATCGGCAAGTCGCAGCAGGTGAGTGCTCAGGCTGGTTGCCATGCGGTCCATGCTTTTTCCGATACCAATTACGTGGTCGTTGTTGTTGCCTACAATGTGTTTCACTTCATTGGCTCCTACGGCGCTTTCGTATTCAGCTCTGTTTACGGCAAATGCGTTATAATCCAGACCGCCTTTATCTACCCAGAAATACTCATATTTGTCACCGTACATCATCATGGTAGCTTTGCGGCGGGCATCTATATTGTTTCTGGTGAGGCTCAGTGCGTTTTCTCCAAAAGCATCCTGCAAATCCACCGATGGGCCATTCCATCCGCCCCAGGTTGCTCCGTATTCATCTATTCCGTTGATACCAAGGTCCGATTGCAGGGTGTTTTGTGATGTCCAGTTGATGGATACTACCCAGTGCCATGCCAGCAGACTTTCCTGACTGAAATTGTTTTTCAGACGGAAAATATCAGAATAAACAGGCATCAGGCTGCGACCGCTTTCATCGATTACTTTTTTGGCATATTCAGCAGCTTTTGCCAGGTCATCGGCGTTGCGCGTTCCACTCTGACCGTAACCTGATTTGGTCAGGTAAACTTTTGCC
>CAYSCE010000415.1:0-2505 GCA_964429475.1 uncultured Bacteroidaceae bacterium
GCTTTTCATAGGCTGAGGTTTTTACTAAATGGTATTATACTATTTGGTATAATACACAAAGGTATAAAATATTTTTGAATTCGGATAATGGTTATTGGTTAACGGTTATTGGTTAACGGTTATTGGTTAACGGTTATTGGTTAATTGGTTATCGGTTAATGGTTATTGGAAAGTTATAAGTTATGAGTTATGAGTTCGCCGCGGCGGATGAGTTAGTGGAAGTAGACGTCCACAGCGGATTCGTATTTCGCATCTCATATTACGCATCTCATATCTCGTATCATGTATTTTATTTGTCCCTCATATTCCCACATCGGCAAAGCCGCACATGGACAATTTATCACGTTTTACGTGAAGTCCCACTCCGCCGCGGCGGACGCGCAGCGTCACATCCGTTCATATTTCGTATTACGCATCTCGTATCTCGTATTTATTTCATCACTTCTCACTTCCTCCGCCGCGGCGGATTCCTTGTTCATTATTCTTATTATCTTTGCATCAAATTACAAGGCATGTCCAACTGGATTTTAATCTTTATTGTGCAACTTAACCGCACCAGCCTATTTGCCTGAGGCCTTCTCCGTCTTGTCGTTGAGCGGGTCGAAACGCGGCGGATTCCATTTCTCTTTTCTGTTAAAAATGCAGCACCGGAATGTCCGATGTTGTTAAAATCTGCAACTCAAACAACCAAAAAATGAAAAAACAAAACCTGACCATAAAATCCGAAATCCGTTTTGCTGACCTCGAATCCATCATGCTGGGCCATGTTCATGTTGAACTTTCGGCTGCCGCACTGAAAAAAATCAATATCTGCCGTCAGTATCTGAATCAGAAAATTGAAAAATCCGATGCTCCTGTGTATGGCATTAACACCGGCTTTGGATCACTTTGCAATACCAGCATCAGCAAAAAAGATCTTTCAAAACTGCAGGAAAACCTGGTGGTATCGCACGCCTGTGGTATGGGCCACGAAGTCCGGCCCGAAATCGTGCGCCTCATGATGGTGCTGAAAATTCAGGCACTGTCGCTCGGTCATTCGGGCGTACAGACCGATACCGTGCAGCTTTTAAGCGATATGTACAACAACGACATTCTGCCGGTGGTGTACGAACAGGGCTCGCTGGGCGCATCGGGCGATCTGGCTCCGCTGGCACACATGTGTCTGCCGCTGATTGGCAAAGGCGATGTTGTGTATCAGGGAAACCGCATGTCGTCGAAACAGGCGTTTAAAGCCGCTGGTCTGAAAACGGTCCAGCTTCAGTCAAAAGAAGGACTGGCGCTGCTGAACGGAACCCAGTTCATGTCGGCTCACGGAGCTTATGCACTCGTAATGAGCAAAAACCTGATGCAGTGGGCCAACCTCACGGCCGCTCTTTCACTCGAAGCTTTCGACGGCCGCACCGATCCTTTCCATCCGATGATTCAGGCCATCCGTCCTCACCCCGGACAAATGCATGTGGCCAACGCCATCAACAAAATTCTGAAAGGCAGTAAAATTGCTGCACGCAAAAAACAGCAGGTGCAGGATCCTTATTCATTCCGTTGTGTTCCGCAGGTTCACGGCGCCACCTGGGATACCATTCAATATGTCAGCGAGGTTTTCAAACGCGAAGTGAACAGTGTAACCGACAATCCGACGGTGTTTCCCGATACCGACCTGATTATTTCGGCCGGAAACTTTCACGGGCAGCCGCTTGCGCTGGCATTCGATTTTCTGGGCATTGCCATGTCCGAACTGGCCAACATCAGCGAGCGCCGCATTTATCAGCTTATCAATGGCAAACACGGACTCCCGAATTACCTGGTCGCCAATCCGGGACTGAACAGCGGTTTCATGATTCCGCAATATTCGGCTGCATCGATTGTGAGCCAGAACAAACAACTGGCAACACCCGCCAGTGTCGACAGTATTGAATCGAGCCAGGGACAGGAAGACCACGTGAGTATGGGCGCCAATGCGGCTACCAAGACCATCCGCATTCTGGAAAATGTCGAAAAAGTACTCGCCATCGAACTCATGACGGCCGCACAGGCACTTGAATTCCGCAGACCGGAAACGTCGTCGGCCTACATTGAAAAAATCGTTGCCGAATACCGCAAGCACGTTCCCTTCATTCAGCAGGATGACTACATGAGCGCCCATATGCACAAAAGCATTGAGTTTATGCGGACATTTAAGCTGAAAGCGGAATAGGGAACTCTGAATCCGCCGCGGCGTTGGGATTACGCGGCTCACGTGAAACAGCTTGTCACGTTTTACGTGATGACAAGTACGCCGCGTGACGATACATCTCAAAGGTGCTTCGCGTGGTCCTTTGTACCTGGGGTCCCGCCGTTCATACTTCGACTCCGCTGCTAATGACACACATACTTAAAACTCTGAAAATCAACAAAAGAAGTCGAAAGTAATTCCCGTCCACCGCCTGTCCACAAGCTCTGCTGGTGGAAGCCGGGATCTCATTCGATACTCCCGACTCTTTCTTCTGTTGATTTTCGCTGTCTCCT
>CAYSCE010000416.1:0-2499 GCA_964429475.1 uncultured Bacteroidaceae bacterium
CACCACCGGATTACCGGCGGCATCAAAACGGTTCACCAGTAAATGCGCTGAATCCTTGTTCCTGCGCTCTACATCGGGCGCGTGTGCAGTAAAAAAAAATACGATTACCCGTCATATCAGATGCCGTATCAATGAAACTATTAAAAAAAGCTTCATTTATATACCACTGCCCGGCGCTGTCCTGCTGCCATTGAAATGTTTGAGCCGGAGCGGGTTTCAGCAGTATCAACAAACAGATAACAACTAATATTCGCATACGGAAAGTTATTTTTCTGATTTCACAAATTTGCCATGTGTTGATTTTCCATGATCAACTACGGTGATAAAATACAGTCCTTGTGCGAGATTTGAGATATTCAATGCACCGCCTTCACAAACACCCTGCTGCACAATATTGCCCGAAATATCAGAAATAAAATAGTCGCCCTGCGCCACATTGCTCAGCAAAAGCTCATTGGTAGCCGGATTCGGATGCAGCTTCAGTATATTCAGTTCCGTTTCATCGATGCCGACCGACTGAATGATGTTCAGTGTGAAGTCGTCGAAATAAAATCCGTCGCGCTGCTCATAGCTGTCACTCACCAGGCGGAATCTGAGTTTGCGGTCTGCGTACAGATAATCTGTCAGGTCGATGTATTCCTTCACCCAGGTGCTATGCGTGCCGTCGTACACGGGTTCTCCCTGCAGCTGATCGGCGCTTCCGCGGGTGGTATATTGTCCGCATTGCGGAATCCAGGTGACACCGTTGTCGGTCGAAATTTCGCAAACGCAATAGTCATATCCTTCTTCTATATCCCATTTTGCATAAAACTCAATCCACGCCTTTTCGGCCAACACACTACCAAGCGGCAAGGTCAGCGTCATGGATGAATTTGTATTGTTGCTGTACATTCCGCCGGGGCTATCGGTAAAAGAATAGGGCGACGAAACAAAATCGGAACCGGTTGTCGACCAGCCACCAGCCCAGTTTGCCGTCGACTGGGCACTGTCGGTAAGGACCACGGCGGGCCAGCCATATACTTTTTCGAGTGTGTCGCGGACCGTGTACACGCCATTGTTGATGCTGAGTTCAAAGGTGATGGGTGTCCCCGGAAATAATCCAGTTGCGGTTTCAATCTGAAATGAATCAACTCTGCTTTCGAGCAATGAGAGCGAGTTGTACACAAACGGCGCCGACAAAACCATAACATTGGATGTGATCGGACTCAACGAAACGGTGTACACAGCTGGCGAATCGAGACCAAGTCTTTGAATACTGAATGGTATATAATCATTCATATCTACAGTAATAGCTGATAAATCCTTCACTTCGGCATATTTGCATGCAAAACGGACCATGTACAGATTTTCGGACACATACAATTTGCAGATATCGTCAATCTGCGATTCAGCAGGCCAGAAGCCATCTGCAGGATCCCCTACCTCAGGTCCCCACGCAATGATTTTATCTTTCGAGGTCTGTTCGCCGTAGTACCAGTCGAATGAACCACCGTTGGCATTGTAGCCGATACACTGCATCGGCGTACCATAAGCAAATGAATTTTCCGAAGCCATGTACGACGAATACGTGCGGTACAGCAAATCATCTGGAGTTGACATATTCTGATATCCCCACGGAAACAAAATCACATTGGAATAGGTGTGATAATCCTGAATCAGTTTAAAATCATGTGCCAGCGTAAAGTTGCGCACAGCCCGGGTCTCGGCTTCGGAAAACGCTGCGGTTCCGCGATAAGTCTCATCCGATCCCAGCGGCGAAGATCCCACATCATCAATACCCCACTGGTAACCATAATTGCGGTTGAGATCGACACCATAGCTTCCGTCGCCGTTGTTTCTGCGGTTCTTGCGCCACATACCGCCTCCGGAAGGATAGGTCGTGCGGTTGTACTCATATCCATCGGGGTTGACACAGGGAATAAAATAAATTTCGGTATTCTGCAGCAGGTACTGAATCTCGGGATTGGTCGCATAATTCTCGAGCAGATACCACATGAAAAAGACTTCCTGTTGCATGGCCATGGGCTCGCGCGCGTGATTCAGTGCCAGAAACATCACTTCGGGTTCGGTTTCATCCACATCCGGATTATCGGAGATTTTTACATAATACAACTGTCGTCCGCCAATGGTGTGAATGGTGTCGACAATCTGCCGTGCCGAAATCAGCGCAGGGAAAGCGGTACGCATTTCATCAAGCTCGGCATACAATTCGGCAAGTGTCAGAAACCCGCCCATAGAGCCATGGTTGAAATGTGCCGGCACCGGATAATCCGGAATATCGAAACAGCCGGCATTTCGTACATGGCGCGGATTTTCGGATGGGTTTTGTTTGATATAATGTTTCTGTACATCCGGAATGATGACTTCAACCGTCAGACCGGCATCGCGCATTTTCTGAATCTGTGTTTGCGAAAAGTCGCAGATCAGATATTCGCCTTTCTTTATTTCACCTTCCACCGGAATGCCCAGCGATCCGATGGTGTTCAGAAAATCGGCGCT
>CAYSCE010000417.1:0-2495 GCA_964429475.1 uncultured Bacteroidaceae bacterium
GGGTCCCAGGGTTCGAATCCCTGTCTCTCCGCCACCAGCCAAACAGCCAGGATTTTTCCCGGCTGTTTTTTTGTGCACGTGCGGAAATGCCGGATGAACGAATAACTGATGTTTATAAAATCCGGACCAAAGCATCAAAGAAGTTTTCAGCTGAAGCCAGCTGGATTTTGGAGAAAATTTGTCTCATTTCGTCTAAATATACCTGTTAACACCCCTGATATTCAACAGCTTTGATGCAACCTTTTGGGGCTTCGCCGTATCTTTGCATTAAATTTCATGCGATGAAAGCACTGTTTTTAAGCCTTTTTCTGTTTGTGACGGTTTTGGGGGTACAAGCTGAGGGATATGACAACGAAGGCGACACCATATACGAAGGACTGAACCTTGCTGAGGACTTTCTGTTGTTTATGCCCAATGCTTTTTCGCCCAATGGCGACGGCCACAACGATTATTTTATGCCTGTGGGCTCAGGCATTACGCTCGATTTTTTTGAAATGAGAATTTACAATCGTCGTGGAAATCTTGTATATTTGACCACTGATATCAACAAACCCTGGGATGGAGATGTTACGGGAAAGGACTATGACGAAAATACTTCCGAGGTGTTTGTGTATCACATCACCGTTCGAACCTACAAAGGGGCCGAACGCGAGTATTTCGGTCATATTGTACGATTACCTTAATCCATGAGCAGATTCAGAATTATTAAAGAATATCTGAACTTATCCAAAACCGAGAAAGCCGGCATCTGGCTCTTACTCACCATTCTTCTTGCCGTTATTGTACTTTCCGTTTTTCTGCGTCCCGGATCTCCTGCGCAAAAACAGGATTTTTCAGCGTATGAAAAACAGATTCTTGCATGGGAAAAATCGGTAAACAGCAACGAACCTTCATATCAGCATTACGAAAACGATCTCGATAATCCGCAGCAATCCATTGCACGATCGAAAATCACCCCTTTTGAATTCAATCCAAATGAGCTCGATGCGCAGGGTTGGAAGAAACTTGGACTGACTGACAAACAGGTGAAGAGCATTATGAATTACCGTCAGAAAGGCGGCGAATTCCGCACCAAAGCTGATGTTGAGAAAATGTACAGCATCAGTGCCGAAGAATACAACATCCTGAAGCCTTATATTTTATTGCCCGAAACCGCGACGAAATCTACGTCTTACTCAAGTGAGAAAAAACAAAAGGAAGCGGTTCATGTTGAATTGAATTCGGCCGACAGCACACAACTCAAGACAGTAAATGGCATCGGACCAACCTTTGCAAGGCGCATCATTGCTTATCGTTCGAAGCTTCATGGATTTTACCGCGTCGAACAACTGAAAGAAGTAAAAGGTATTGATGAAGAAAAATATCAGCAGATTGCGCCCTATGTATTTGTCAATCCGTATCAGGTGCGCAAGATCAACATCAACACGGTATCGTTTGACGAATTGAAGCAGCATCCGTATTTCGGCTATAACATTGCGTTATCGCTCATCAATTACCGCAAGCAGCACGGCGCCTATGCTGCATTGGCCGACATCAAAAAATCGGCTTTGATTACCGAAGAAGTGTATCAGAAAATCAGCCCGTATCTGACGATTCAGTAGAGGCACAAAGCACAACGCCAGCAGCTTAATGCTTAACGCTTAATGCTTTAAAAATTCGTAGATTCTCAGATCATTAAGCTTAAAATTTTTAAGCTTTAAGCAACGAAATTTAGCAACGCACAGGGCGCAACGCACGAGGCACAGCGCACAGCGCGCAACGCACAATGCACAACGCTTGGCGCATTCGGTCCAGCTCCGTCGCGGCGGACGAAGGAAGAAGTAAAGTCTGAATTACCATTAACCGATAACAGTTAACCATTTTCCATTAACCGATAACCATTAACCGTTAACCATTATTTTTTCCGTTTTTCACTCCCGCACAATTCTGATCACTTCATTCTCCATTCTGAGGAAATACACGCCCGGAGCATACACGCCAAGATCAAATTCTTTCATGTGCTGAGGTCCGTTGAGCTGATTGTATTTTCCTTTAAATAATAGTTGTCCTTGCGCGTTGGTTAGTTCAACTTCCGCATCAGCTGCGCCGTTGGAGTAGATATAAATCAAACCGTTGCCTGGATTTGGAAATACATGGAATACCATGTCAGCATGTTCATCAATCGCATCGCATATTTCAATGGTGATGGCGATTGTATCCGAAGCAATGCAGCCGTTATTTACAGTTACACTTACATCAAAAGTGCCGGCACCATGCGATGTTGAATCCACCATGATGGATTGTCCTGTCGTACCACCTTCGCTCCAGAGATAGGTTGCACCCGGGTTTCCGGCATCCAATACCATAAATGCATCAGCGCAGATGGTGGTGTCGTTTCCGAGAAATACCTCCGGAAGCGGATTCACTGTCAGATTCAGGGTGAACGTAGAATCGCATCCCGTCAGCGTTTGAAGACTATCATAATACACACCTCCGCTGGAATATGTGTTGCCATG
>CAYSCE010000418.1:0-2495 GCA_964429475.1 uncultured Bacteroidaceae bacterium
CCGGAAAGCCATTGCGCTGAAACCCGATTACTTTGTGGCCATGGACAATCTGGGGACAACATTCTTCGAAAAGCAGCAATACGACTCGGCCCTGGTGTGGTTCAGACAAGCTGTGAAAATAAATCCCAAATTTGAATCGGCTTATACGCATCTGGGCGAAACCCAGTTAAAACTGAGCGATACAACAGGATTTTTCAACACACAGAAAAAAATGAAGCAGCAGATTCCCGCGTCGGCTGCGCCTTTCATCAATACCGGTAATTTTTATTTGCAGCAAAGCGATACAGTTCAAGCAGTCAGCAACTGGGAATCAGCAGCCCGACTCGATCCGTCGAATCAATTATTGTTGCTGAATATTGCCAACTATTACGGAAAAAAAGGCGTGCAGGACAAATATCAGTATTATATGTCGCTGTACAATCGTGCAGTTGATCAAAACAGAAAAAAACAACGCAAGGGATGAAGCGGCCACCACTGCATGCCGGCCTGATTCCCGAATTTCTGCTCAATGAATACGGAGCTGTTGACACGCTTGCACAAGAGCTGAAATCCTTTCATGAAGTGGTTCTTCAATGGACAGCCATTTTTCGTATGAATCAAATCGTACCCGGTACACTGGTTATCAGTTTGCTGAAATCAGATGCGGAATGGATGGCCATCGATGCGGCACTATTACGTTGCGGCGCTGTTCATGTGCCGTTTCAACACTATGCTGAGGTGCGCAAAGCCATGCAGTATTTTGATGATTACAAACTGTTGCTCGATGATTCGCTTATTGAAAACAAAAGTTTATTCCCTTCGGACATTTGGTGGATGAGTGACATACGGACATCGTGCAGCCGGCATTTGAAGCCGGATATCACATTGACCTACGCGGCAGAAATTTCGCCTGATTCACCGGCTATGGTGGTGTTTACTTTTGATAACCATGGAACAGAACAACCTTTTGCTGTTACACATTCGAACCTGATAGAAACCGCATTTGCTGCTGGAATTGAGCTACCATTACAACCCGGCGACGTATATTTATCCATGCTGCCACTGTCGAAAATGTATGGACGAATCTCGCTGTTGACGCACCAATTGCGCGGATGCTGTATTCAATTTGCAGGGCAGATGTTGCTTCCATCTACCATCATTCAACAATCCAAAGCCGCATCTGTAGCAGTCGTGCCGGCACACCTGCAATATCCGGTAAAAGTACATGCAGGCCTGAAAAAATATATTCCAAACCGCTCGCATGTTTACCTGAAAGACCTGCCATCAGAAGCATTAAGCGAAGTCTTTGGGAAAGAGCTCCGGATGCTGATTTGCGGCGGTGCCCTGTTACCTTCGTACATGTGGGACCTTTTTGTTAACAGTGGTATTTTTCTGGCACAAGGCTATGGACTGACACAAACAACCGGCGTTTATACGATGAATACACCTACGTTGTACAAAAAAGGAAGTCAGGGAAAAACCATTGCCGGAATGGAATTGCATATTTCGTCCGATAATGAAATTTATGCTCGTGGAAACGGCATCTGTAGCGGCATTATGCTGAGCGACGGTTCAGTGTTTCCTGCCGTAAATGCTGAAGGATGGCTCGCTACAGGCGATGAAGGATACACCGATGAAGCCGGATTTTTGTATGTGTCAGGAAACCGAAAACAACAGTTTAAGCTGGCTAACGGATATTATTACGATCCGCGAAAAGATGAAAATGACATTTCGGAAAAGCTGCAATCCGCTGCAATGCTTTGTCGCGATGAGGCCGGAAATATTCATGCATTATCAGTAAAAGAAACTTTGTCCGATGCGGAAAAATCATTTCTCGAACATTTCAAAATCCGGATTTTTGCATTATCACTGAGCTCGGTGAGTTTGGTAAAAAGTCTTCCATTAAAAAGACCTTACGTGTTTACACCGCTTTCAGACGCCATATTTCTTCGAAGGCAAAACCTGTAATATTATCACCGCGATGCGGCAAAAAAGCAGACTCTATTTTTTGCTTTTATCAATGTTATATTTGATCTGCAACGTCATGACATACTCCACAGCCGGCTCTGTAACAACAGGATTGATGACTTTATCGAACCCGGAGTAATTTAATTTGTCGTAATAATACGTGGTATTGCGGGGCAGATCCTTGCGCTTCTGATTTGAGTTATAATCATAAAACAAAGTGCTTACATTAACTGTATAGCTTTTGTACAGTTGCGACGGATAATAGCAGAGAAATGATTCGGCATAAATTTCAGAAACAGGTTCGGGATTAAGGCCTGTAGCCTGGATATAGAGCGCTTTTTTACTGTTAATAACATCCAGCGCCGATTGAAACAGCTGCGTGTAAATGGTGTTGATATCGGTGACAATGTAATCGACTTTGGCCAGATCGTAAATTCCCTGATCTGATGCAGCCAGCACCATTTTATCAAGATCATCTATTTTATTGAATCTGACAATCACATTCTTCTTTTGCTCATAACCACTGATGTATTGCTCTGCATAGTTTC
>CAYSCE010000419.1:0-2489 GCA_964429475.1 uncultured Bacteroidaceae bacterium
TGAATGCAAAAATGCTCTTGCCGTCATTATCTTTTATCATACGGATGCAGCGTTTGCAGAAAATGCAACGGTTGCGCTCGAGATAAATCTTCGGAGCAGAAGCCTCAATTTCTCTGCGTTCAAAAGCGTACGGGAAACGCGGAACCATCATCTGGTATTTATATCCCATGGCCTGAAGGTCGCAGTTACCGCTCTTTTCGCAAGCCGGGCAGAAATGGTTTCCTTCAACGAAGAGCATTTCAACAATGGCTTTGCGGATATCGGTAAGTTCATCAGAATTGTTTTCAACGGCCATTCCTTCTTCTACCGGGGTGGTGCAGGCAGCCATGTTGCGTCCGTTTACTTTTACAGTACAGATACGGCATGAACCTGCGGGTATAACGTCTCTCATGTGACAAAGCACCGGAACGTAAACACCGTTGTCAGCAGCAGCATCAACGATATACTGACCTTTCTGGCCGGTACATTCCTTGCCGTCAATCGTGAATTTTACTGTTTCACTCATATTATTTTTTCTTTTTTGTTTTAACTGATTGAATTATTCGTGAACAACGGGTTTGCGGCCAACCACTTCGCATGATTCAGCAACCGACTTGCTCATGTCGAACAAACTTGCATATTCAACATCTTTTACTCTTGCATCATACAGATGTTTGAAGTTTTTAATGGTTGTTGCAATCGGATTTGCCGATGTTTGTCCAAGACCACAGCGGGTGGTTTTGCGAATGATTTCGCTCCACTCGGCCATGTCGCTGATGTCTTTCTTAATTCCATTGCCTTCAACCACTTTCTTGATGGCGTTGCGCAGAATCATATTGAATGAACGACAGGTAACACATGAACCGCATGATTCATCAGCAAAGAATTCCATGAAATTCAGCACTACATCTTTCAGCAGATCGCGGTTCTTGCCGATCACAGTCATTGAACCTCCTGTTGCAAGATCTTCGAGCGCGATTTTACGTCCGAACTGTTCCGGATTGAGACATACGCCTGAAGGACCAGCCACCTGAACTGCCTGAACATCGGTTGCTCCAACCATGTCAAGCATTTCCTGAATGGTCATACCCCACTCAATTTCGTAAATACCAGGGTTTTTGCAGTCGCCCGAAATACTCAGAACTTTCACACCAGCAGACTCATCGGTGCCAAGACCTTTATGCCATGCACCACCTTTGTGCAGAATGCGTGAAACAGCGCAGAAAGTTTCAACGTTATTTACGATAGACGGTTTGTTTTTGTAACCTTTTTGTGCCGGGAAAGGAGGACGGTTGCGGGGTTCGCCGCGTTTGCCTTCAGCTGATTCGATCAGGGCTGATTCTTCGCCGCATACATATGCACCGGCACCGAACTGAATCCTGATGTCGAAATCAAATCCTTTTCCCATGATATTATTACCAAGGAGATTTTTTTCACGCATGTTTTTCAGCGTGTCCTCGAGCAATGCCTGCAGATATTTGTATTCGCGACGCAGATACAGGATACCTTCTTTTGCTCCGATGGCATAACCTCCAATGGCCATTCCTTCGAAAACCATGGCAGCACGCTCGGTAAGCAGAACGCGGTCTTTAAATGTTCCGGGTTCTCCTTCGTCAGCATTGCAAAGTACATATTTGTCGCCGCTTTCTTTAGCGCAGAACATCCATTTCATGCCAGTCGGGAAACCTGCACCACCGCGTCCGCGGAGACCTGATGCCTGAACTTCACCAATAACGGCCTGAGAGTTTAATTCAAGAGCCTTGCTTAAACCGGCTCCGGATTCATATACATCAAGAACAACCGGACCAACTTTTTTAATGTTGTTATTAACCATGGCATTCACCAGCGGGCTGGCATTGTTACCATCTCCGGTTTCCTTAACCATGTCTTTTACACATTTTCCTGCCTTCATATCGGCAACAATGGCTTTCACTTTGTCGCGTGTAAGCGAAGTGAAAACAACATCATTGATAATAGCAGCGGGTTCCTGGTCGCTCATACCGATACAAGCTGTAAAATGCAGACTTGCCATGTTATCGGCTGTGCGCTGACCCATTTTTATACCGAGCTGTTTTTCAAACTCATCAACGATTTCTCCCATACCCATCATACAGGCAACAACAGCGTTGTTCAGGTAGATGGCGTACTTTCCAACCGGCTCCGAGGTGAAAAAATGATAGAATGAACGAGTCTGTTTTACATCAACTTCAGAAATCTGAAGCTTTTCTGCAATTACAGACACCGCCTCGCACGAAACACAGCCGAACTCCGACTGTACTTCGGAAAGGATATCCATCAACCGTGCGGCATCGTTAGAAAACGACTCAATAATACTGGTGATTTTTTCTTTCATATGTTTTGAATTAGGACTTTTTCTACTGTAAGGACTGCCAAAATTAGCAAACAAAAAATTCCTGAAACAATGATTATTTCTTTTTTTTCGGCATTTTTACTAATTTATATAGATTCTAAATAACAGTGTGATTTTTAATGATTTTAATCAATTAAAA
>CAYSCE010000420.1:0-2486 GCA_964429475.1 uncultured Bacteroidaceae bacterium
TTAAAAGTCCCGGAGAATGGTTTCATTCATCCTATAACGGTGTTATTAAAAACGAAAATCATTTTATCGATTCAGGTATTGTTTTGAAATGGTTTTCGGATGTAAAAAATTTTGTCCTTTGCCATAAAACAACCCCGGATTTAGATTCGGATTATACTTTTGAATGACATTGATTTGACCATTTTTATGTCATTTCAAATAAATTGAGGCCCGCTTTTCAAAAACCATTTGACAACAAAGCATTCATTTTGTTTCTTTGTTACAAGAAAACTAGTTATGAAACAATTGCTTTTGATTTCGCTGGTCGTGCTGCAGTTTATGCCGGCCAGGGGACAAACCGACACAAGCCATGCAGCAAAAATGCTGTGGTTCACCGATGCCAAACTCGGCATTTTTATTCATTGGGGCATTTATTCTACCGGCCGTGGAAGCGAATCGTGGGAATTTCATAACCGCCACACCAGCCATGAGAAATACATGCAGCAGGTGAATGAATTTACGGCCGAAAAGTACAATCCGGCCGAATGGGTTTCATTGATCAATCAAACCGGTGCACGCTATGTGGTCATTACATCAAAGCATCACGATGGCGTATCGTTGTGGGATACCAAATACAACGATCTGAGTACCAAAAAGGCAACGCCCGCCGGCCGTGACGTTTTGACCCCTTTTGTCAACGAAGTGCGTAAAACCAACATGAAGCTTGGCCTGTATTATTCGCTCATTGACTGGACGAATCAGGATTATCCCGGCTTTCTGCGCGATTCGGGCCGTTACGATGTAAAAGATGATCCCAAACGCTGGGCTAAATTCATGAAGTTCAACAAGGGACAGATTTCGGAAATACTTCATTTGTACAACCCCGATCTGGTCTGGTTCGACGGTGACTGGGAACACAGCGCCGAAGAATGGGATGCCGCCGGAATTCGTGAAATGATTTTGAAGAATAACCCGAAAGCAATCATCAATGGCCGTTTGCAGGGCTATGGCGATTATGCCACACCCGAGCAGCATTTTCCCGTAAGCCGTCCGAAAAAGGACAACTGGGAGCTGTGCATGACCATGAACGAGTCATGGGGCTATTACATCACCGATTCGACATATAAAACGCCCTATGAAATCATCAGCATTTTTGCCGATTGCATCAGCATGGGTGGCAATCTGCTGCTCGATATCGGACCAAAAGCCGATGGAACTATTCCGGAGGAACAGGTCTATATTTTACAGGAACTGGGTAAATGGAATAAAAAACATTACGAAGCTGTTTTCGAATCCAATGCAGGATTGCCTCTGGGACATTTCTACGGTCCGACAACCATTTCGAAAGACTCAACCATTTTGTATCTTTTTCTGCAGGGTCAACAATCGGGCAATGTTATGCTCAAGGGATTGAACAACGATATTCTGGATGTTGAAGTGCTGGGAACCTGTCAGCATGCCGCGCATAAAGTAGTGGGAAAAATTTCGTGGAGCAAAGTGCCCGGTATTGTGTACATCGATGTACCCGAAGGTGTGCAGGACCAATACCTCACTGTACTGAAAGTGAAACTCGATGGCAAGCTGTCGCTGTACCGCGGCGAAGGAGGGCTTTAGATTTCAGATATCCGATTTTTGATTTGAGATTTTTGATTTGAGATTTGCGAATTTTGATTGCTAAAGTTGTGGAGTGACGAAACAGGCATTTATGCTGTTTGATGTTTTATTGTGCAATCTGGAAAATCTGATTTTTAATTTGCTTCATACATCGCCCCTCAGATCTAAAATCAAATATCAAAAATCTGATATCGTATATCATTGACCTTTATTACTTTTACATTAAGCAATTGTTACTTAGGCAACCGGTTTGTGTATTTTAATAACTTTGTGTATTAATTGGAAATTCACATGAGCCAGAACAATAGCATCAAAATCCTGCTGGTTGACGACGAGAAGGACATTCTTGAAATCATGAGCTATAACCTGAAGCGCGAAGGGTACGATGTATACACTGCCCGCGACGGTCAGGCTGCCATCAATAAAGCGCTCGATATTGAGCCGCATCTGATTGTGCTGGACATTATGATGCCGGGGATGGATGGTATTACTGCCTGTCAGGAAATGCGCAAACACGATGCCTTGAAAAAGTCGGTGATTATTTTTCTGACAGCACGCAACGAGGACTTTGCGCAGATTGCAGCGCTCGAGTCGGGGGGCGATGATTTTATCAGCAAGCCCATTACACCGAAAGTTTTTCTGGCGAAAGTAAAAACCTATCTGCGACGTTTTACAACCGAAGAGGCTCAGAATTCCGCAATGCTGCTTGAGTTCGACGGTCTCGTGATTAATTTCGAACGTTATATTGTCATACGTGAAGGACACGAAATTTTATTGCCGCGCAAGGAATTCGAATTGCTGGCATTGCTGGCAAGCAAGCCTGGTAAAGTGTTTACGCGCGAAGAAATCTTTTCGAAAGTATGGGGCAACGATATTGTTGTGGGCGACCGGAC
>CAYSCE010000421.1:0-2483 GCA_964429475.1 uncultured Bacteroidaceae bacterium
GTTTGGCTAGTGGCGGAGAGACAGGGATTCGAACCCACGGACCCCGAAGGGTCAACGGTTTTCGAGACCGCCCCGATCGACCACTCTGGCATCTCTCCTTTTTCCCGTTTGGGAGTGCAAATTTACAGATTATACCGTGTTGAAAACAATTTGTTTAAAAATATTTTCAACGGCATAACCCAAATTTGAAATTGTAGTACGTCATCCGCCTGACTACAATTTCAATTTGGTGTTATTTTTATTCAGAACGTTTTTTTCGATCCATTGGTCAGGGGCAACGCATTAAAAAGATAGAATAATTCCCGCTACAACAATAATGATCGGAGTTTCGGATTTTTTCGTCCACATATTTGTGCAAATATACGCAGACAAGACAAATTTCATTGGGGCACTATCAATTATCACAAATTGGAATCAGTCTTTTCATTTTGAAAAGCCCGGTTCAGATTGCTCTATCTCGTTTTAAAAAAATGCAAAGCAATGTTTTAAAACTGTCTGTGAAAATCGACTATTATTCAAAACCATCTGCGAAAATTTGTGTCCGCCGCGGCGGAATCTGCGGACAGGGAATACAGTGCTGAAATGGTGTATCTGCCACAAATTAGTTTTTCAAAACTCACAGAAAGCACAATGGGACTCAGAATGCGAGTGCCGGGTATTACTTTTTCTCTCTCCCGATTTCAGCAATCAGATTGCGTAATTCGAGATCCAGCGCCAGAAAACTTTCGTGCAGATTGCTTAAGCGTGTGATGTAATTATCTGTAATCTCGCGACGTTCTTCCATATCGCTATTGTTTAAAACCAACGACGGAAGCAAAGGAATAATGTAATCGAGCGACGCAATCAAACTCATGCCTTTTTGAAAAATACCGGCAGGCAACCATGGAGCAGAGGCTTTTCCTTGTTCGGTTCTCAATTCTTTCAGATTGATTTTTGGCCAGGCTGAAGCCAGCTCCTGATCCGATATTTCGCCGTTTCTGAAATCTTTGAGCAGCAATGTGCATTTCTGTGTAAAATTGATCACCGGCCCAAGCCATAATACCCCTTCGGTGAGTGCCAGCAGTCGCATGTCGGTTTCCTCATCCGGCCTGTTCTTTCTTCGTTTAATGGCCTCCATGATGTATACCAGCATAATCGCCAGATAAATGCCGACAAAAACAAACAGTAAATCAAGCAATTCAAAACCCATCGTATTTCAATCCGGTTACAAATAACAAATATACATGTTTTTTATATATTGGGCTGGATGCGGAAAAGGGACTTGTTGCCGGGTGACTTTTGGTGTTTTTTATAAATGTTGTTGAAAATTGAATGTGTTTATTACTGCATTATTTTCAATGCAGAACAGGACTTAATACAATTGTTTTACAGGAGTTAAGCGAAAATTATTCTTTCGACCCCGGAGCCTTGAAGGTGTAGTGGTTCTGGAAGAAATAGCTGATGAGTACGGTGAACGACGACACCAGAATGTTGGCAATTGAAGGATAAATATTCCAGATTTCGACCATCACTTTCAGTCCGATATAATTGACAAAGAGATTGATGAGAACTACTATGAGATAGCGGTACAGCTGCACATGTCCGCGCAGCTCTGAGAGCGTAAAGGTGACGTATTTCTGCAGGAGAAATCCCGACATAAAAACAATGGGAAATTTAATGGCAAACGTGGCAATGTGCGATCCCAGCACAATAAAGCCGAGGTCAAGCATTTGTTTTTGCAGAATAAACTGAAAGATGATGAAATACAGAATCCAGTCGAAAACAAGATTGGCAGCGCCTGTTACGCCATAGCGGAAAAACTGGGCCGACATGTAACGGCGAAACGGCGGGTAGAAAAAGTCGATGACTTTCCGGATTTTTTCGCCTGCTGTTTCGAATATTTTTCTCATGGTTGTATGGACAAATAATGCTGTTGCGGGCGCAAAAATACAAAAATGATTGAATATTGATTTTAGACGCGGAAAGACGCGGAATACACAGAAAACATCAACGATAAACGCGGAAGATGGATTAGACGCGGTGGAACGCGGAATACACGGAAGACAAAACGGATAAACGCGGAAGATGGATTGGACGCGGACCTGCCTGTTGCAGACAGGAGGACGCGGAATACACAGAAAACATCAACGATAAACGCGGAAGATGGATTAGACGCGGTGGAACGCGGAATACAATTAAAGCATAAACGATAAACGCGGATTAAACTCCGTTTTTGAACCAGTCTGACTGCCTGTTGCAGTTAAAGCAGACAGGCAGGCACGGATTATCACAGATTATATGGATGTACACGGATATCGTGGTCGCAAAAGCCGTTGGGAGCATTATCTTCATCCACCGTGTCATCCTGATGAAGATCAGGATCTGCGGTGGATGAAGAAGAGGCTGTATCAAAACAGCGGGTTGTTACGACATTCCACCGTTCCGGCTACAACAAACCCTCGAAGAGTTCCGAACTCTTCGAGGGTTCTTCCACCGGCCGGAAC
>CAYSCE010000422.1:0-2482 GCA_964429475.1 uncultured Bacteroidaceae bacterium
GACAGAGCCGGTCATAGTTGATTGATTATAGCTTCCTGCCAGCGTTTGCGTCGGGAATGACGTACTGCGACAAATACCTGTTGTATACACATTATCGTTTTCATCAATGCCCATACCCATCAAATCGGTTCCGTCGCTGGTGCCATCACCGCCGATATAGGTTGCCCACAAACGGGCCCCGGTATTAGAGAATTTCAGAATAACACCATCGCAAACCGACGTGCTGCCAATCGAAAGCGTTGATTTATAAAATGCTCCGCCGCCAGGATTATATGTTGGGAAATTGGTGGTGTTCACACGTCCGACAAAAACCACATCGCCATTGGATGCAATGTCAACATCGCGCACATCCTGCCAGATGATGCTGTTGGCGCTGGTGGAGCCACCATACAAGGTACACCAGCTTAATGCTCCGGATGATAAAAATTTATAGAGAATGATCTTTCGGCCTGTACCGCCGGTTCCATCAATATATGCGCCTCCCGGATTAGCTGTTGTGACATTTCCGGTTCCGGAATTGCCCATGAAAATATTATTGCTGGCATCGATGGCAATGACACTACCATAATTGAAATACTGACTGGCAACACCACGACTTACATAAGTGCTGTATTGCAATGCAAGCCCAGTTGTGAAACGATGTAATGTCGGAGTTGCAGACTCAGCCGGGGCTGCATTATAATAGGTACTGCCACCCGGATTCAGCACCGGCATCGATGTCCATGATGGCGGCGTATACGATTCACCAACTGCTACAAGGCGATTGCTGCCATCAATGGCAAGCCCCGTCAAGTCAAGTCCCGAGCTGGATGCCGGGTTGGAAGTACAAAAAACAGTTGACCAGATCAATGTTCCATTGTTGGCAAATTTTAGGATACAATTGCGGTTGTTTCCCGGAGTGGTTTCGGAATAAGCGCCGCCGGGAATCAATGTCGGAAAAGCCGGAGCCGGAGATCCATACACAAAAAACATATGGCCGACACAATAGATTTCATTGTTCTGATCAATGACCAATCCCTGATTACAGAAATTGGTGGCCAGCGACTGGCTGCTGCAGTAATACGTAGCCCACACCAGATTGCGGTACGGATCGAATTTCATGATGATCATCTGCAAACCATTGTCGCCGGGGCTGAAATCGTAATATGCCGTACCCCCCGGATTCACGGTCGGGAACGAAGTTGCATAGGAGTCCATCAGCACAAACATATTTCCATTGGTATCCCATTGCGGACGTGCATAGGTAAATGCTGCTGAGGTTGAATTATCGTAAAACCATGTTGACCAGCGCAAAGCCGGATCAATGGTCAAAGGAAGTGCTGCATTGTATTCGCCGGTTTCAAACAACAAAGTGTCGCCTGATAATGTAAATCCTGCTGAAACCTGCTTCCCGTCCTGAAAAGCAATAGGTGCCTGTTCAACAATTTCTCCCGGCAAAATGGAAACAATGGCATTCCCTTCTGCATCAATTTCAATTTTCTGATGACCTTTGTATAAAATATGAATCATGCCTGGATCGGCTCCTGGAGCGAGTTCGAAATCGTATTTCAACTGACCGTCGCGGAAATAAAAAATCAGATCGATGCCCGGATACACGTCGGAATAACGGATTTGCTCATACGATGAAACGCCATAAATGCCTTCGCTGTAATGCGGATGAAAATAATTGCGTTTCATTCCGGCTGTTTTTTCTCCCGAAGGACGCGACATATCTGCGCCCGGAAACTCAATGTCGATGCGGTATTGCTTGCCACGGGTCTCCACCAGATCCATATCCATTTTCCCTTCAGCAATATCTTTATTGATTTGCTCCCACTCCTCAGGCGTGTATGGATTCTCCATTTTCTTTGAGCGGATAAGATCATACTTCGATGGCTCGATTTTGAAAAAATGATACACGATGCCGTGATCGGTAAAATAAATGTTGGTGCCGCCCGCCGATGTCATAAAATCAACATCGCTGCGGAAATTACCGGAACCATCGTACACCTGGCCGCCGTTTTCAATAAAAACACCGGCACCTGAAGACCCCGTGTAGCCTGCATCCGGAGCCATTCCAGCCATAGGCTGTGCCATAACCTGCATCGAAAAAAACAATGCAGCAACAGCACAAAAACGCAATAAAACAATCATTCTGATTTTCATATTTTTATTTTTTATCTGGTCAGAGTAATATCCCCTTTTTCAATCTTATCGCTGCCATCCATAAAAATGGCGTGCAGGTAATAGGTAAATACAGCGGGATCCAATTCCTTCCCTCTGAAAGTGCCATCCCATCCGTTGTTCAGCGTAGTAGTCGAAAATACTTTTTCGCCCCAGCGATCGTACACAATGAACGAAAGCTGTGTTACGCCTTCGCCGCGTACATACAGCACGTCGTTTTCGCCATCGCCATTCGGACTGAAAGCATTTGGTACAACTGCGTGAGGAATAATATCGTCGCACGGAACACCCGGATCGCCCAGTGTTATAGCGGCATTGC
>CAYSCE010000423.1:0-2471 GCA_964429475.1 uncultured Bacteroidaceae bacterium
CATCGGATGTGTTTCGTTAAGGCAAGTTATTTAATTTTGCAAACATACGAGTAGTGAGTGATGAGTTATGAGTGATGGGTTATGCCTTTCGACGGAGTTTATCCTGCAAAATGCAGGGCTCAGGGTGACATGGGTGATTAGGGATGAGTCCGCGGCGGCGGAGCGTTACGTTTCACTGCATTCGGCATGCCTTAAGCGTTGTGCACTGCGCGTTGTGCGTTGCGCCTACACTATTTCGGCAATTTTCTCAAACCCTCTTCTGGGGCGGCGCGGATGCAGTGTTTTGCTTTGATCGAAAGCACCAAGCGTAACGTTTACTACAGGTGTTTCATGAGGCAACAAACCAAAAGCTTTATGAACACCATCGGCATCAAATCCGTTCATGGGGTGAGAATCGACACCGTAAGACTGTGCAGCATACATAATGCTCATAGCAAGCAAACCCGCATTCAGATTGGCAAAAGCGATCCGACGCTCTTCGGAAGAACCATATGTAAATGCAGTTCCTTTTTGAGCTCCTTCAACCATTTCGGTGTTACCGCCAACGCTCTGCAGCATTTCGTTCCACACCGGATTGTCTTTATCCCATCCATTTTTATTACCAACAATCAATAAATTGACAGCAGCATCCTTAATTTTCGGTTGTTTATATGCGAGGTTCCAGAGTTTTTCCTTGGCTTCGTCGCTTTCAATCGCAATGATACGCCAAGGTTGCAGGTTATATGCAGAAGGCGCATGTACAGCCAGATTAATAATTTTTTTCAGCGTTTCGTGATCTATTTTTTTAGCCGGATCGAAATAATTTACTGAACGGTGGTTTTGTATCATTTGAATGGAGTCCATAATATTTGTTTTTTTGTGATACAAAGTTACGCTATGAATTAAAGCAAATCAATGGCTGATGCATGATGATTATCATGTTGCAAGTAGTCAGTAGTCATCCGCCGCGGCGGAGTCAGTGGTGAGTTTTTTTTGTGCAACATTAGTGGAAGTGGCCAGCTGAAAGCGCCGCGCGCAAGTCTATGCACCGTGTTCGGCGTAGTCTTTTTAAATAATTCTGCCGGAGGCTGTCTCAAAAAGTCTCAGGAACAAAAACAACATTCCATCGTCTGGAAGCGACGAAGGAGCTGGAGGACATGGAACCGTTGTTTTTGCTGCTGTTACGACGGTTCCATGTCCGCCAGCTGGCGGACGGTGGAATGTCGTAACACCCAGCTGTTTTGAGACAGCCTCGCACAAATACATCTTTCAGACTACGCCGAACACGAAGTCCAGTCACGCAAAGCGTTGCGCCAAATGCCGCACTCCGCATGCATCATGCCTCAAGCACTGTGCGTTGTACTCTGCGCGTTGCGCGTTGTGCTCTGTGCGTTGTGCTATATTTCTTTCGGATAGCACAAAAAATACTTCACCACTGTTTTTGAAATCACGCCCTGGCTCAGCTGATCGGAAGCTTCGGTGATATCTTTTCTTGAGCCATCTTTATACAAGATCCAGATTTTATCGACGCCAGGCTCATAGGCGTTGTTTTCGATTTCGCCGTTACCGAGAAAGTAATGAGCCTCGGGAACAGAAATGTTGTATTGCTGAGCAATACGCTGCAACAAATCGTCTTTTCTTTGTTCGTCCAACGGATTTGTATCAATGACCACGCGGAACAATTTTCTGTTGAGCAATTGCGCCGAAAGACGGCTCAGCACCGGGTCCTGATGATACTGCCATACTTTGAGCGATGATAAAATATCGCTGTCATCAATATCAATAAAATGTTTGAGGGTTTCCTCATTCAGGCTGATTTGATTGTTATCTTTTCCGAGAAAAAAAGATAGTGCAGGTGGTGCAAAAACCTGAATTCCGCTGAGAGTGAGATCGTGAACACGTTTTAAAACACTGATGAGCATCTGTTCGGCAGCTACAACGGTTTTGTGATAATATACCTGCCAGTACATCAATCGTCGAGCAATAATAAAACGTTCGACCGAATAAATTCCTTTTTCTTCGACAGCCAGATCATCGCCGGCAATGGTCATCATTTTCAGAATACGTTCGGTGCCAATCACACCTTCGGAAACGCCGGTAAAAAAGCTGTCGCGCGTGAGATAATCGAGGCGGTCGACATCGAGCTGGCTTGAAACCAACTGATGCAGGAATTTTTTCGGATAGGTTCCCGTAAAAATATCGATGGCCATTTTCAGTTGCCCGTTCAATTCACGATTGAGACTTTCCATTAATTTCAATGAAATATCTTCATGCGATACATTATGAATCAAAGAATGCTCGAGCGCGTGAGAAAAAGGTCCATGACCCACATCGTGCAGCAGAATGGCCATAAGCGCTGCCTGCTTTTCATCCGCAGTAATATCATATCCTTTCTGGCGCAGGATTTCAATAGCTTCGTCCATCAGGTGCATGGCGCCAATGGCATGATTGAAGCGGGTATGAATAGCCCCCGGATACACAAGATAGGTAAG
>CAYSCE010000424.1:0-2451 GCA_964429475.1 uncultured Bacteroidaceae bacterium
GGCAGTCACTTTATCAATTTCGTCGAGTACAAAAACCGGATTGGCAGAATTGGCTTTCTGAATGTTCTGCATAATTCGTCCCGGCATAGCGCCAATGTATGTACGGCGATGACCACGAATTTCGGCTTCGTCGTGTAATCCGCCCAACGAAACACGGATATATTTGCGGTTCAGTGCACGTGCAATGGATTTGCCGAGCGAAGTTTTACCAACTCCCGGAGGGCCGTAGAGACAAATAATCGGCGATTTCATATCACCTTTCAGTTTCAGTACAGCCAAATGCTCAATAATACGATCCTTCACTGTTTCCAGTCCGAAATGGTCGGCATTGAGAACATTGGTGGCATTTTTCAGATTGAAATTATCTTCGGTAAACTCGTTCCATGGCAGGTCGAGCATGGTTTCAATATAATTCAGCTGCGTGGAATAATCCGGCGAATGCTGGCTCATGCGTTCCAGCTTTTTCATTTCCTTGTCGAAAGCAGCGGCGGTAACTTCGTTCCATTTCTTTTCGGAAGCACGTTTTTTGAAGTTTTGTACATCCAGTTCCGGCGAAGCTCCGCCAAGTTCATTCTGGATGGTTTTCATTTGCTGTTGAAGGAAATATTCGCGCTGTTGTTGATCTATTCCCTCCTTGGCTTTGTTCTGAATCGACATTTTCAGTTCCAGCAATTGCGATTCCTTGTTCAGCATTTCGAGCAACTGATAGCCGCGCTCCATAATCTCGTCGGTTTCCAGCAGACGGATTTTTTCTTTGACATTCAGTCCGAAATTGGCACACACATAATTGATCAGAAAAGCAGGACTTTCGATATTGCGAATGGCAAAACTTGTTTCGGGAGGTAAAATACCTGAATTGTTGATGATATTCGTAGCCAAATCCTTGATACTCGACACCAGAGCCTGAAAAACGCCATCGTTATTTTCTTCGGGCATAATATCGTCTACGGCATGTACGCGGGCTTTCAGATAGGGTTTTGTAGTGGTGGTTTCGCCCAAACGGAAACGTTTTTTTCCTTCGAGTATCACCGTAGTGGTGTTATCGGGCATTTCAAGAATACGAACTACCTGTGCAATAGTACCGATATTGAACAAATCTTCGGCTGTTGGGTCTTCTGCTTTTTTGTCAATTTGCGTACAAACACCAATCAGCGATTCATTTTCGTGGGCATGACGCACCAGTTTCAACGATTTTGGTCGCGCAACCGAAACGGGCAGCAACACACCGGGGTAAATCACCATATTCCGAAGTGGTAATATGGGTAATACATCTCCATCACTTATTTTGATGTCCGAGGAGCGTTCATCAAGTGAAATAATTGGAAAAACTTCGGAATTGCTCATCATATCTTCCTGAAAAAAATTGTCAAATCGGTTGTTCATCGGGTTGTATAGTTGTGTTTTCTGCCATTATGACATAGTAAGTGCCTGCAGAAAAATTAATTATGCTCTCTTATCTTCTTTAAATGATTAAAAACCTGTGTTTTATATAATGGTTTGATATCATTCCTCTGTTGATTTTCAATAGCTGTGCCAAAAAAATCTTTTTAACACTCTTTCGTTTCACAAAGAAAGGGTATTTTTGTGGTTCAATTATCGAAACTGAAATATTATTCAATGAAAAGGCTGAAATTCTTTCTGTTATCCGGGCTTCTGGCTGTTTTGATGGTTTCCTGTTGGCCGGGACCAAAGCGTCACGACCTTGCGCAGACTACTTTTCCCGATATTGATGAGCCTCGTTTGGATAGTTCGGTGTATTATCTGCTCGACGAAATTCCCGACAGTGTACATCCGCATGTGCACTGGCTGAAGCAAATGTATGCTGCAAATCATTACCGTGCTTTTTGGATGACTCCCGAACGGATAAAAAAATGTGATACGCTGTTGATGTTTGTGAACCGGTCGGAAGAACACGGCATTCCTTATACCTGTTTTATTTCTGATAGTTTGCGGTATACCATTCATCAGATAAAAACTGAACGCACATCGTATTACGAATTGGCCAAAGCAGATATTCAACTCACTTTTACGTATTTCAGTTATGCCTCGGCACTTATTTACGGCATTGTTCATCCCAGGTCGGAGTTGCCCAACTACCATTTCAAAACGGCTTTACCTGATAGTATTTTTGCGCTCAAAACAACCAAACATTACCACGGCTCGTTGACTTCGTTTCTCATCGCCATGCAAAACAAAGGCGAAGCCTATAAACAACTGCAGCAGGAGCGAAAATACTGGCTGCAATTCCGGCATGACTCATTTCCTGTTATCAACATGTTGCCTTACAAAAAAACACTTCGCACGGGCGATAAAAGCATACTGATTCCGCAAATCATTCGACGTTTAAAAATAACCGGCAATATAGCTTCAACTTTTCCTGACACACTCACAGTGTTGAATAAACCTCTTTTCGATGCTTTAATGGCATTGCGAAAAAAAGCCGGTATCGAT
>CAYSCE010000425.1:0-2434 GCA_964429475.1 uncultured Bacteroidaceae bacterium
GCCGCTGTCGGCTATTAATGTTATTCCCATAGATTATTCAAATCCGAAATCAATCAGAGTTTAATGTTGAGTGAAGTGAAAAAATTCTTCAGGTCTGTATCCGAAAGATAGCTTCCATAGCCCATTGCAGCCATCTGAATCAAAGTGTTTTTGTAAAAGAAAACGCGGTACGATATGCCATACAGATCATTCTGTCGCGAATAATCAGCCCCTTGGATACCACTGGCAAAGACTTTTTTCGGATAGCCTTCGTCCATATCAAACTCAGCAAAGAAGCCGTTGGCCGAACGTTGCAATAATGCATCAATGTCCGATCCGGCATCGAATGATGCAGGGTAAGTCACTTCGGCAACAAAATAGGCTGCCGTGTCCAGCGTTATTGAATAGGAATGCATTGTTACATTCACACCCTGAACTTCAATATCCTGTGAAGAGTATGTGGGCTCAGCCTGAAAAGTTACCGACAGATATCCGGTGGGCGCCTGATAAACAACCTGCGCAAACATGTAAGCGGAACTCATCAGTATTCCGATCAACATTAAGAGTGATTTCATAGCAGTGGGTATTATTGGGTTATTTTAAACGATTTAAAAAATGCTTCGGTTGCTTTGGAATCAACTAATGCTGCGTCGTCGAGCACACATATCTGATACATGGTGCTGCCGGCAATATACATCCGGAGTGCAATGGCATACTGCGCATTGGCTCCCGAGTATTCAAGCCCCTGAAATTTCTTCTGCCGTATGCCGGATGGCTCTGAAGGTACAATGTTCATATCGGAAAAGAAATCAGCTGCAGCCGATTGCATAAATGCTTTATGTGTTGTTTTATCGCTGAGTGTACTTTTCGGATAGGTAGCATACGAAACCATATATACATGTTTGCTGTCGGCCGATACGGCTGTAAAAATATGCAAGCGCAGGGTGGTATCTGCCGTTTCAATATTCTGGTTCATGTATTCAGGCTTCGAAATAAACGTGGCTTCGAAGTTTTTCTGCGGCGAAACGAAACGTTCCTGTGCTCCGGCAGCAAAGGCTGTCAGCAACAGAAAAGTATAGATCAGAAAAAATTTCAATGCTTAGTTTTTCAGAAGTTTAATGGTATCGGACCAGTTGTCGGACTGAACGCGCAGAAAATACAGGCCCGATGACAGTTTGGCCAGATTGGAAATCAGCAGATAATTATAGCCGGTTTTCAGCTGGTAGTTTTCGGCCGACCAGTGCATTTTGCCTGAATTATCGACCAGCGAAACCTGCACCGTCATGCTCGTTTCGGCCAATACAACCACATCGATTTCGCTGTTGAACGGGTTTGGATTGCCCATGAGCAGATTGCCCGAATCGGGGCGCACAAACTGATTGCCGCCGGCCAGCATATGAGCCACCACCATACTCGGAATGCCATAACCAAACATGGAATCGGGCTTTAAATAATGACTGCCGCTTTTCTTAAGCACTTCAATGATTTCCATGTTCGACAGGGTGGGATTGGCCTGCCACAAACAGGTAACAGCTCCTGCCATAATGGGCGAGCTGAACGATGTTCCGTTACTGGGATAAACGCCGTCGCTGGTTGAAACCACATATGGTCCTTGTCCCTGCGCACAGACTGTAGGTTTTATGCGGTTGTCGGCACTTGGTCCATACGACGAAAAAGACGCAAAATTACCGGCCTTATCAACCGCACCAACCGTAATAATGCTGTCGGCATCGGCCGGAGCACCTATGTAATGCCAGCTGTCGTTTCCGCTGTTACCGGCGCTGTTGACGACCAGAATTCCTTTTTTGGCAGCCAGATCGGCACCACGGGTAATGCGGGTTGTATTGCCGTCCAACATGGCATAGGTATGACTTTGCGAATCGTCATAAAAATCGGTGTAGCCCAAAGATGAATTTATCACATCGGCACCAACGCTGTCGGCAAATTCAGCAGCTGCAATCCAGTTGTCTTCCTCAACAATGTACTCGGTAGCGGCATCTTCGGAACGCAGCAACCATACACTGGCATGAGGAGCTGTTCCAACAAGAACGCCAGGGACATTGCCCACAATGGTCGATGCTACCGCCATTCCATGATTCGATTCTTCGAACAGATTGTTACCCGGCAGAACAAAGTCTTTGTAACCGAGCAGGCGGCCATCGTTGCGTAAACTGTCAAACATCGACAAGGTGTTAACGTGATAGAATCCGGCATCGAGAATGGCAATAATCATATTGTCGCCCGTGTAACCAAGGCGGTGCAGATAATCAACACCGATCATATTGGCCTGATTGTAACCATTGCCATAACTGATGGGAGCCTTTGTAACAGATGCATCATTCTGCTGTAATTTATTTCCGGGCTGTTGTTGCGATGCTTCGAAAATATATTGGGTACCTTCCTTGAAAGGTTTTTTCTTACGGATTTCGAGATAGGGTTTCACTTTTACCACAGC
>CAYSCE010000426.1:0-2413 GCA_964429475.1 uncultured Bacteroidaceae bacterium
GTTTGCGGGCAGCTTCGAATAAATCATCTTCACTGGTTTGTCCCAGACGCTCTGCGCTGTTCAGTATACCTCCGCCGCGTTTGGCGATATCTTCGTACGACAAGCCATTGATTTTATCGACAAATTCCATTTCGCGTGAGCCTGCAAAGACAATGTGCGTGTGACTGTCGCAAAAACCCGGCAACACAAAGCCTCCGGCTGCATCAATTTCCTCATCAATAATGAAATTCTTTCTTACATCTGCTACATCACTCATGTTTCCGAATGAATGAATCCTGTTTTGATCGATCAGCATATAAGCATTTTCGATGCAATTCAGGTGCTTCATATTGCTTCCGGCAACCGCTTCGCGCGAAGGTGCATTTTCGGCAACAGCGATGGCGGAAATATTGGTAATCAGTCGCTTCATAGTGGCTCGGGCAGTAATTTTGTGCGAAAGTAATTATTTTTTACCCTTGCCTGCAACAATTTTCAATTATTTTTGTCCATAATACACAAGTCAAACGCCAACCAATCCAATATGAAAAAAGTATTCTCACCGATTCTGTCTGCAATTCTTTTCATTATTTGTGTTCAAACATCAGCTCAGATTGTATCAGAAAAAACAGCCCGCAATGCCGCATATTCTATTCTGAATGCAAAAAATGCTGTTGTTCCAGCTTCACCGGCAGATCTGGTTTCGGTTGCGGTACCCGGTACATCGGTTACAAATCCGGAAATCTTTATTTTCAACAATCCTTCGGGAGGCTTTGCCATTATTTCGGGAGACAAATCGGCTACTCCGGTTATTGGATACAGCACCAGCGGCTCAGTGCCTGCAGGCCAGTGGCGTTCGAACTTTGCCTGGTGGATGCAGAATGCTGTAGACCAGATTCAGTATTATCGTCAGCATGCAACGAAATCGACTTCAGAAATTGACGAGGAATGGGATTTTTTACTTTCAGGAAATACCACCAACAATCCGTTTCATTCAACAAAAGACATTCTTCCATTTTTGCGTTCCACCTGGGGACAGGATGGCGTTTTCAACGACCAGTGCCCCGAAGATGCCAATGGCGAAGCCCTGGTTGGCTGTGTTGCCACCGCCATGGCGCAGGTGATTTTTTATTATCAGTTTCCGCAAACCGGCTACGGAACACATTCTTACAATGCGTACGGATATGGAACACAAACGGTAAATTACGGAGCAGCCACGTACAACTATACTGAAATGTCGGGACACCCATCTTTTCCCATGCCGGAAGTTGCTGAGCTTTCGTATCATTGCGGTGTTGCTGTTGATATGGGTTATGGGTACGATGGTTCCGGCGCTTACACCTGGGATGTTCCCGATGCATTGACATCGCATTTCCGCTATGCCAGTGCCGAATATCGCAACAGAATGAGTTATAATTCAACATCCTGGGCAACATTAATGCGTAGCAACCTCGATCTTTATCGTCCTGTTATTTACTCCGGATCAGGCAGTAGTGGCGGCCACGCTTTTGTTATGGATGGATATCAGGGAACCAACTATTTTCACTTCGATTGGGGTTGGGATGGCTCTGCCAATGGATATTTCTACCTGACTGATATGAATCCAGCCTCTGGTTATGAATTCAACGACGACCACCAATGCGTCGAAAGTATTTATCCGCCGACAGCTTCGTACCCGTATGGCTGCACCGGCACTAAAACACTGACTTCGACTTTCGGACTGATTGAAGATGGCAGCGGTCCCATTGAAAACTATGAAGCGAACGGCAATTGCTCATGGCTCATCAGCCCGGGCCCGCTATGCGATAATTTTAAAATCACTTTTAAAGAACTTGATCTGGCAACTGATGACTCGGTGAAATTTTATGCAGGAGCTGACGCTTCGGCTCCATTGGTTGCAGCCTACTCCGGAGCAACCGTTCCGTCTTATTTCAATGTGGGCAGCAGCCAGGTGTTTATTCAGTTTACAACCAATGCTGTCAATCAAAGTAAGGGATTCCTGTTTGAATATGTAGGTCATATTCCGCTCGGTTGTACCGGTATTACAACATTGACCAATCCAACCGACACTTTTGAAGATGGTAGCGGAAGCAATGCGTATGGCAATTCAAGTTTCTGCCGCTGGTATATTCAGCCACCCGGAGCAACGTCTATTTCACTGCATTTTACCGATTTTGATATGGGTGATGAGTTCGATTACATCCGTATAACTGATGCCAGCTCAAATGTGCTTGGAGAATTTTACAAAGGTGACAATCCAACCACCATTACTGCGGCCACTACCACAATGACCGTAATTTTCCAGAGTAACACCTCTGTGGTCGGTGACGGATTCGCATCATATTATACCATCACAACCGGTATTGATGAGCAACCCGAAGGCTTATCGATGCTTGTTTATCCCAATCCGGCCAGCGACATGATAAATATCATACCC
>CAYSCE010000427.1:0-2410 GCA_964429475.1 uncultured Bacteroidaceae bacterium
ACTGCTCGCTGCTCACCGCTCATACCGACGCTTCGGTCGGCACTTGCAGCCGCTCACCAATAACCAATAACCAATAACCATTAACCATTAACCAATAACCAATAACTCTATTCAACATACAGCAAAAGTCCTTTCAGATAAAATCCTTCGGGATGAAACAAGGTGTGTCCATGACACGAGGCTTGTGAAAGCTGCGCTACAACACGGACTTTGCGTCCTGCCGAAATGGCTGCAGCCGTACTGGCGCCATTGAAATGATTGCGGTCGACCACCTGCGAACAACTGTAGGTAAACAAATATCCACCGCTTTTTATTTTCATGAGCGCTTCGGCATTCAGTCGCTTGTAGCCCTGTATGGCATTGTGCCTTGCATCTACGCGCTTGGCATAGGCGGGCGGATCGAGAATAATCAGGTCGAATGCGTCTTTCGGCATTTTCTTCAGATAGTCCAGTGCGTCTTCGGCAACACATGAATTTTTTTGCGGATCGAAATTATTCAGCGATAAATTCTGGCGGCATAACTCCATGGCTTTTTCCGAACTGTCAACTGTTACAACCTGCTGTGCGCCGCCTGCCAGCGCATATACCGAAAATCCTCCGGTGTAGCCGAACATGTTCAGCACTGTGCGGCCTTTCGCGTATTCCTTCACCAATTGCCGGTTTTCGCGCTGATCGATAAAAAATCCGGTCTTCTGTCCTTCGCTCCAATTGACGAAAAACTTATTTCCGTTTTCAATAATTTCGTGTGGCAATGCGGGCTCGGTGCCAAGCAGTAATTTCGATCCGTTTTCTTTGGTGCTCTTGCTTTTGGATACAATGGTTTTTATTTGTCCTTTGCAGGCGGCTTCCAGAGCGGTTGCCAGATCAGCGGCCATATTTTCCATGCCGGCTGAATGAAATTCCATAACAGCTACACCGTTGTAATAATCTACAATTAAGCCGGGCAGTCCGTCGGCTTCGCCATGAATGAGACGGAACACATTGTTGTCTTCGCGCAGCAGATGAAGGCTTTGGCGATATGCCCATGCCGTTTCAAATTTGCGGATGAAAAATTCCGTATTGATTTCTTCATTATCGAAAGTCAGGATACGTGCAACAATGCTGCTTTCGCCATAATGCCCGATTGCCAGAAAACGGTCGTGATTGTCGTACAATTCAACCAGTTCGCCTTCTTTCGGACTGCCTTCGATGCGTTTGATGGCGCCCGAAAACACCCATGGGTGAAAGCGGTTGAGTGAATCAATTTTTCCTGTTTTCAGAATAAGACGAGCTGTGGGTTTGATATTCATGGGTTGTAATTTTACTTTTTGTTTAGCTGTTTTTTCGATGTTGAATGCTTGCACTGTGCACTTGTCAATCAAACTAAGCTTCTGTCATCCTGAGCGGAGTCGAAGGATAGACAGAAGAACTGACTTTTGCAGATTTAGAATGAGTATTTTTCGAGAATAATACATGCTGCACATATTGACCCTGCACGGAAAACCGATAAGGCAACAAGGCATCAGCGCCGGCATAATCAACACCAATGCGGGGTGCAGCAATTATATTTTTTGCCGGAATTTTTATTCCGTGGTCTTCGATGCGGATAAGTTTGGAATTCAGAACGGCTTTATCAAGACCAAGTGTAATTCCCAATGCCGCCGAAACCTTGGCCGGACCCTTTCCTCCGGGTTTCATTTTTTTTGCAGCCAGTCGTTGGTTCATTTCATCATGTCCTTCGAGTGGTTCAATGCTTCTGATCAGCACTGCATGCGGAATATCGGCTTTGTTGGTCACCACATTGAATAAGCAATGAAGGCCGTAGCACAGATACACATACGCAACGCCGCCCTGCATGTACATGGTTTCGGTTCGTTTTGTCCGGCGTCCGCCAAATGCATGCGAAGCGCGATCGGTCACGCCTGCGTAAGCTTCGGTTTCGGTAATGATCCCTGCCGTATAGGTATTGTCAATGCAGGTTACCAGCACTTTTCCAAGCAGCTGCTGTGCGATTTTCACCACGTCGCTGCGCACATAAAAGCTTTCGGGTAACGGCATTTTCATGCTGCAAAGGTAATGCTTCGCTGCAAAACAAAAACGACTGCCCGGGTCGTGGCAGCCGCTTCTGTTTTTTTTGAGCTATGTAAGGTTACGGGTCACATAGTAATCAGTTTCCGCGTATCACGTTTACCGTTTGAATCGGTAACAACCAGCAACAGCATGACACCTTTGTTGCCATCGTATCTCACCGAAGTTTTAGTTTTTGATGTCTCTGGCTGAATCTGTGATAAATGAATCACACCGCCTGACATGTCGAGAAGTGAGATTGTAATATCGGCTCCTGCAGGAGTGTTTAATGTAAAATGGACGTTGTTGTTCTGATACCAAACCTGTTCAATCAGGCTTTCATCGCAGCGGGCAGGTTCGAGGG
>CAYSCE010000428.1:0-2409 GCA_964429475.1 uncultured Bacteroidaceae bacterium
TATCTGCAACGGCGACGAAGGTGACCCCGGTGCGTGTAGGGAACGCGGGCTCAGGGAAGGCAATCCCCACCGCGTAATCGAAGTAATGATGATTGCCGCCCGCGCCATCAATGCCGATGAAGGCTATGTATATGTGCGTCTCGAATATCCGCTCGCCGTAAAACGTATGCGCAAAGCCATCGAAGATGCACTCGAAGCCGGCATTCTGGGCGACAATGTATTTGGCTCGGGACGTACCATGCATATTCATGTGATGGAAGGTGCCGGCGCTTTTGTCTGTGGTGAGGAAACTGCACTCATGGCTTCGATTGAAGGTAAACGTGGTATGCCCATGCCGAAACCACCATTCCCGGCCGAATGCGGATTGTTTGAAAAACCGACCGTCATTAATAATGTTGAGACGCTCGCTGCTGTGCCGCTTATTGTCCGCAACGGTGCTGCCTGGTTCAATCAATACGGAACAGCTACTTCGAAAGGAACAAAAACATTTGCACTTACCGGACATGTGGCCAACACCGGGCTTATCGAGGTTCCGTTTGGTACAACCTTGCGCGAAATTGTGTTCAACATTGGCGGAGGCGTGATGGATAATGATGGAAAAATTTCATCCAAAGGATTTAAAGCCGTGCAGATTGGTGGCCCTTCGGGTGGCTGTCTCACAGCCGAAGACATGGATCTGCCACTCGATTATGACAATCTGATTGCCAAAGGTGCCATGGTCGGATCGGGTGGTCTGGTGGTTATGAATCAGGAATCCTGTATGATACAGATTGCGCGTTTTTTCATGAATTTCACGCAGAACGAAAGCTGCGGAAAATGTCTGCCATGCCGCGAAGGAACCAAGCAGATGCTGGCGTTGCTCGATGATATTATCGAAGGAAATGCAACCATGAAAACCATGGATCTGCTCGAAGAAGTGGGTCATGTGGTGAAAAAAGCTTCGCTTTGTGGTCTCGGCAAAACGGCTCCCAGTCCTGTTTTATCAACTATTGCCAAATTCCGTGAGGAATATGTAGAACACATTGAACGTAAACATTGCTCTACCAATAATTGCAAAGCGCTCATGGATATTACGATTGATGCGGAGAAATGCATCGGTTGTACGGCATGTGCCCGCAAATGTCCGGTGAATGCCATTTCCGGTGAAAAGAAAAAAGCGCACAGCATCGATCCTGCATTGTGTATCAAGTGCGGTGAATGTCACAAGGCGTGCAAGTTTAATGCGGTGATGGGTTTTTAACGAATTAAAACAAAACTACAATGGAATCCAAAGGATATATAACAATCGACGGAACAGATGTTCCTGTTGAAAACGAGAAAAACCTGCTCGAGGTCATCCGCAAGGCGGGAATCGAAATGCCGACTTTTTGCTATCACTCGCATCTGAGTGTATATGGCGCCTGCCGTCTGTGCATTGCCGATATCGACGGTATGGGCATTCAGGCTACATGTTCCATCAAACCAAAACCTGGGATGAAGGTTCAGACCAATACAGCCGAGGTTCGTAAGATCCGTAAAGTCAATCTTGAATTATTGCTTGCCAATCATAAAATCGATTGTCCGAGTTGTTCGCGTTCCAACAACTGCAAACTGCAGGATCTGGCGCGGCGACTGAATGTAAACGAAATCCGTTTCAAAAAAACCGAAATGGATATGCCGGTCGATCGTGAATCGCACAGTATTATCCGTGACCCAAACAAATGTGTGTTGTGCGGCGATTGTGTGCGTGCCTGCAAGGAAATGCAGTCAGTAGGTGCTATTGATTTCATTAACCGCGGTGCGCGCACGATTGTCGGCCCTGCTTTCGACAAAAGTCTCAACGATGTTGAATGTGTCTTCTGCGGCCAGTGTGTATCGGCTTGTCCTGTAGGTGCTCTGGTTCCGAAATCCGAAGTGGAATCGGTCTGGGATGCTATTCATGATGATCAGAAAGTGGTGGTTGCGCAAATTGCCCCTGCTGTACGGGTGGCTCTGGGTGAAGGTTTCGGAATGGAAGCCGGTGCCATTTCTACCGGACAGATTGTGGCTGCACTGAAACATATTGGCTTCAATCAGGTGTACGACACTTCGTTTGCAGCTGACCTGACAGTGATGGAAGAAGCTACGGAATTCATTTCACGCAAACTCAAAGGTGAAAAACTTCCGCAGTTTACTTCGTGTTGTCCGGGCTGGGTGAAGTTTGCCGAACAATACTATCCGCAATTATTGCCCAACCTTTCTTCATGCAAATCGCCGCAGCAAATGTTTGGCAGTGTTGCCAAAGAAATTCTGCCCGGCATTCTCGGTGTGAAACCCGAAAATCTGATTGTTGTTTCCATCATGCCCTGTGTTGCCAAAAAATATGAAGCACGCCGTGAAGAATTTGTGCATGAAGGAATGCAGGATGTGGACTATGTTTTATCGACCGAC
>CAYSCE010000429.1:0-2395 GCA_964429475.1 uncultured Bacteroidaceae bacterium
GACACCGCCGGTAGCTCCGAAGATCTTACCTGCCGAACTTCTCACACCTAATGGTGAATCGGTAATTTCTGGCTGAATATGTTTCATGTCAATCCCATAAAGATTGATCAATTCTATCAGTTCACGGGAAGTTATTACAATATCGACATCATTCACCCCATCTCTTCCCATGGTTTCGCGCTGCAACTCGAATTTTTTTGCGGTACACGGCATGATGGAAACAGATATGATGTTTTCGGGTTTTTGATTTATTTTTTCAGCGAAATAACTTTTAATTACCGCGCCAGTCATTTGCTGGGGTGACTTGCAACTCGAAAGGTTATCAAGAAAATCGGGAGCAAATTCTTCAGCGTATTTAACCCATGCAGGGCAACAGCTGGTAAACATCGGCATCGTCTTGCCTTTGCTGATACGGTCGATCAGCTCGGCAGCTTCTTCCATGATGGTAAGGTCGGCACCGAACGTTGTATCAAAAACAAAGTTAAATCCCATTTTCCTCAAGGCTGCATTCAAAGCGCCGTTAAGGTCTTTACCGGCAGCCATTCCGAATTCTTCTGCTATAGAAACACTGATGGAAGGCGCATACTGTACCACCACCGTTTTTTCATTCTGATTTAAAGCTTCCTGAACCAATGCCGTCTGATTACGTTCTGACAGGGCGCCGGTCGGGCAAACCATGATACACTGTCCGCAGTTTACGCAACTCGAAGTATTCAGGCCTTTTCCCATGGATGTTCCGATGACGGTTTTGCTTCCGCGGTTTGTATATTCAATACAGGAAACGCCCATTGTTTCTTCGCACACCCGCACGCAACGGCCGCACAAAATACATTTATCCGGATCTCGGATTATACTCATGCTTGAAAAATCTATTTTGTGATTATTCTTCACGCCACGGATACGACGTTCCACCACGTGGTATTCTTTTGATAGGTTTTGTAATTCGCAATTTGAATTTCTGACACAAAACAAGCAATCGTCCGGATGGTTCGATAGCAATAATTCAACGATGGTTTTACGGGCTTCAATAACGCGTGGCGAATGTGTTTGTATTTTCATCCCATCGGTTACAGGAAATGAACAGGAACTAACAAGTTTGGCACTTCCTTCAAGCTCAACAACACATATACGGCATGCACCCGATGGAAGTCGATCCTTCATATTACATAAGGTCGGAACCCTGATCCCGTTGCGATTCAGTATGGTCAAAATAGTTTCACCTGCTGTGGCTTCGTAAGTTTTTCCGTTAATATCTATTTTTAGGCTCATAATTCAGTTGTTTTTTTTTAAATCATTTCAATTGCATCAAAATTGCATGTTTCGTGGCATGTGCCGCATCCTATACATTTGTCGTCTACTATAAAATGTGGCGTTTTTTTCGATCCGATGATGGCGCCTGTCGGGCATTTTTTAGCACAAGCGGTACAACCGGTACATTTATCGACAAGGATTTTAAATTTTCTCAGTTCCGTACATTTATTTGCCGGGCATACCCGTTCAAAAATGTGCGCTTCGTACTCATCACGAAAATAGCGAAGGGTGCTGAGCACCGGATTTGGAGCTGTTTGTCCTAACCCGCATAAAGAAGTTTCCTTGATAACATGAGCAAGTTTTTCTAACTGCGTAACCCCTTTAAATCTTTCCAGCGCTTCATTACCGATACCATTCAGTGGTTTTGATGTTATGTTCTGGAGTATCTCGAGCATACGTTTTGTTCCTTCGCGGCAGGGAATACATTTCCCGCAACTTTCTCGTTGGATGAAATCCATAAAGAATTTCGCGATGTCCACCATACAAGTATCTTCGTCCATGACAACCAGCCCGCCTGATCCCATCATCGCTCCGGCAGCTATCAGGTTCTGATAATCTATTTGTATATCAAGATTTTGTTCTGTGATACAACCGCCAGAAGGCCCGCCGATCTGAACAGATTTGAATTTTTTGTCGTTTCTGATACCGCCGGCAATATCATAAATGATCTGTCGTACGGTTGTTCCCATAGGGATCTCAACCAGGCCGGTATTTTTTACATTTCCCGACAAGGCAAACACCTTGGTTCCTTTACTTTTTTCAGTTCCAACAGAACTGAACCATTCCCATCCTTTCATCATAATATCAGGAACATTAGAATAAGTCTCCACGTTATTAATTACGGATGGTTTTCCAAACAGTCCTTTTTCTGCTGGAAATGGAGGACGGGGGCTTGGCATTCCGCGGTAGCCTTCGATGCTATGCATCAGGGCTGTTTCTTCTCCGCAGACAAAAGCGCCGGCGCCCATTTTTATTTTGATTTTCAGATCGAAGCCGGTGCCGAGGATGTCATGTCCTAATAATCCGAGGTCTTCGGCTTGTTTGATCGCAATTTTCAATCGTTCAATAGCTAAAGGATATTCAG
>CAYSCE010000430.1:0-2391 GCA_964429475.1 uncultured Bacteroidaceae bacterium
GGTTCTGAATTTTCGTAAAAGCTGTATTTAAAATTCAATGTGTCACCGGGCAGAAAAATAGTTTCCGGCAATCCCATCCAAGTGTAGTTGCAATGCCAGATTTCACGGTTTAACAACGTATCTGTTATTTCTTTTTTCAGATACAATACAATTGAAGAAAGCAAGCCATTTTCGAGATAAATATAATCCTTAAATCCTTCGTCAACAACCTGAATCGATGGTTTGGCGGTACTTTGCGATAAGAATGTCCAGATGCCATTATACTTTAACTTCTCAGTACGAAAAAAGTAATTATAACCTTCGTAAAGTTTTCTGGTTAATTCAAATATCTGAGCATATCTGTCCTCCCAGACAACAGAGTGTATCGTATCATTCATTGACTTATCATAGCTGCTTACGACATGACGTACAATATTACCGGCATCGTCATAGGAAAATGAAACTGTGAAGTCACTGCCTATATCAGAATTACAAAACAACTTCAGATTACTATATGGAAGACCTTCAATAAGAATCGAGTCAGCAAGTCCGCTCTGATTGTAGTACCAATAAACTAAAGAAATTTCTGTTTCTTTAACGCCTGCAATATTACCAATTAAGAAATAATACTCAAATAACAATTTCAAATCTTCATTATATCTATACTGTCTTTCTTCAATAACAATACTGTTCTCCACCGTATCACGGTAATCAGCATGAATCAAAAATCCGTTTTCATCGTAATACCATTGTTGATTACCAACTGTAATCTGAGCAATGCGCGCTGATTTTATTTTTTCGCTAAACGGGTTCAGATCCGAAGTATAATTGTTTAGCTCTATATAATTGTCAGGACCCGGAATATCCTGATGATTGCTGATGTGCATAAGATTTTCCTGTGCTGAAATACACAGCACAAGCATACAACAAACCGAAAATAGTATGAATGATTTCATATGTCGGATAGGTCATCCAAAAATATAAAATTTAAACGAAATGAAATGAAGAAAATTGTTTTTAAACAATACGACATGTAGAAACTGAATTAATTATCAATCAATGCCGACCTAGAATTCCGCCAGCATGCTTACAGGCTGTCGGGGAAAAGGAATTCCAAAGCACCCAACGATTCCGTGTCCGTACCTATCCACATTTCACAGTCTGACGGACGACAAAATGTTGGGTGCTCTACGCCTGTCGACTCTTCACCGGAGTTTATCCTGCTGGCTGGTTAACAACGGAGTCACTTCTCCTGTTCATCCTTCGACTACGCTCAGGATGACAGAAGCAGGGCTCAGCATAACAGCGGTGGGGCTCAGTGTGACAGCAACAGGTCTCTACGCCTGTCAACATTTCGACTCCGCTCAATGTGACAGAAGCAAGTGCGAGGGAAACAGAAGCAGGGCTCAGTATGCCAGGAGCTGGGATCATAAGAAACCAGCTGATGTGAGAAAATATTCTTTAGATTATTCGAATTACTGTTGGCAAAAAACAGATTCCGAAGGACTGACATCAATAGTTGTTTCAGCTCCGGTAAAAAACGCATGGTTAAGTTCAGTATGACCAGCAGGGAAGCCAAACATCAGCGGAAAGTCATATTCATTCAGCTGATCGCGGATGATTGTTTCAGCATCTTTTCCGAAAGGAATTTCGTTGTCGTGCATCTCGCTCATAGTGCCGACTACAACACCGGCCAGATGATTAAAAACACCGGCTCGTTTCAGACCCTGCATCATACGGTCGATGTGATACAAGTATTCATCGAGGTCTTCGAGAAATAAAATCTTTCCATGCATATCGGGAAGCGAGACAGAGCCAAGCATTGAATACAACACGCTCAGGTTACCGCCCACAAGAATTCCATTAGCACAGCCTACTCTATTGAAAGGATGTGCTGAAACGCTTATAGATACAGGCTTTCCGGTAAGTGCACTAAGTAAAGAAAGGAAATTTTCTTCATATCCGGATTGACCAAAATGCACCGCCATATCGGAATGCAGCGCCGGAAGACCGTTGCAGGCATACTGATGATTGAGCAATACCGTAAAATCGCTGAAGCCACACAACCATTTCGGATACTTCAACAATGCGTTCCAGTTGAGCTGATCAACAATCCGTGCTGCACCATAGCCTCCGCGAACCGCAACAATGGCTTTTACATCGGGATTTTCAAATAAGTCATTCATAGCTAAAACCCGCTCTGCGTCGGTGCCAGCAAACTGGTTGTCGGCCAGATTCAGGTTCCCTGCTCGTATAACTTTAAAACCTTTTTCGGTCAAATAGTTTTCGAATGGCTCAAAATCGGACGCCGACACTTTTCTTGATGGTGCCGCAAGGGCAATGGTATCGCCGGTTTTCAGAAACGGTATTTTCATTTCTGTTCAGTTTTATAATAATTAAATTGGAAATTAA
>CAYSCE010000431.1:0-2377 GCA_964429475.1 uncultured Bacteroidaceae bacterium
GGCTTCTCTCACCAAAGTTGAACAGCAGGCCAATTCTACATTTCGATGCTTTCAGATAATTCAGAATTTGGCTATCATGTTCTTTGGTAGTCGCTGACAAAGCTTTAAGTTCAACAATAATTTCATCGAAGCAGACAAAATCAGCAATATAAGTTTTACTAAGCGTAATACCTTTATATTGGATTTGAATTTGTTTTTCCCGCTCATAAGGAATTTTTCTTTTTTCAAATTCAATAGCTAATGCATCCTGATAAACAGCTTCCAGAAATCCATTGCCAAGAATTGAATGTACTTCCAAAGCTGCTCCTATGATTGAAGCTGTCAGGTTTTTTTTAATTAGTGTCATATTGTTTTATTTTTGATTTCCTGTTATATGCTTTTATGCATTCCAATGGCGTGGTGGATGGCGTCTTCGCCGAAGCGGCGGCGGATTTTATCGAGCGACTGATACAGGCGCGTGAGCTCGGGAGTTTCGTCAAACAGGTCCAGCTGCTGGTTTCCCCCAATAAGCTCACTGAAGCGGATGCCGATAAGTCGCACCCGGAGCCGCCTGGAGAACAGCTTTCCGAAAATTTCCTTCACATTCTGCACCAGCACATGATCAAAAGCTGTATAAGGAATCCGTTTCTGCATGGTATGCGTTTCGAAATCGGCATAGCGGATTTTTACCGTCACCGTTCCGGTGAGGCGGTTGTTTTTTCGCATGCGGAACGCGAGCCGCTCGGTCATGGAGGATAGAATACGCTCCATTTCGGCACGATCAGTCACATCGGTTTCAAAGGTGGTTTCGGTGCTCATCGATTTGGCATCCTCGTAAGGCACCACCGGCGTATCGTCCTGCCCGTTGGCTTTTTTCCAGAGCATGAGCCCGTTCGAGCCCAGCACCCGTGTAAGCAACACCGGCGGCATAGTGCTTAGAACGCCAATATTGACAATTCCCATAGAGCGAAGCAGGTGCGCTGTTTTTTTGCCGAGCATCGGAATTTTCTGAATCGGAAGTGGATCGAGAAAGGGTCTGATGGCGGGCTGCGTTATGTGAAGCTCGCCATTCGGTTTGGCTTCGCCGGTAGCAATCTTGCTCACGGTTTTATTCACCGACAATCCGAACGAAATGGGTAATCCGGTTTCATGGATAATGCGTTCGCGCAGTTCGTGCGACCATTTCAATGTTCCGAAAAAGCGATCCATGCCGGTCAGATCGAGATAAAATTCATCGATGCTGCTTTTTTCGTACATCGGCGCCTGCTCGCGGATAATATCGGTCACCATGCGCGAATAGTAGGTATAACGCTCCATATCGCCCCGAATAACAACCGCATCGCCGCAAAGCATGCGTGCCACTTTCATGGACATACCCGAATGGACGCCGAAGGCCCGGGCCTCGTAGCTGCACCCCGAAACGACAGCCCAGTCACTTCCGCCGCCCACCATGACAGGTTTCCCAATTAAAGCGCTGTTCTCTTTTCGCTCTACCGAAACAAAAAACGTATCAAGGTCAATATGCAGGACAGAGCGATCCATATCATGATTAGAAAATAGCCAGATTTAACGACTATAATATAGGCGATTTTCCGGACACCATGACAATTGTTGAAAAATATTTTTCCATAAAAAATGATGAGACGTTGAAATTCAACGTCTCATCAAAATATCTGAAATAAATAAAAATTATTTCGCGTAGGCCACCGCACGGGTTTCGCGGATAACCGTAATTTTAATCTGACCCGGATAAGTCATGGATTCCTGAATGCGCTTGCTCAGATCGAGCGAAAGCTGGGTGGCAGCGCCGTCGCTGATTTTTTCAGCGCCAACGATTACGCGCAGCTCGCGACCAGCCTGAATGGCGTAGGTTTTCTGTACGCCTTCGTAGCTCATGGCAATGGCTTCGAGTTCGTTCAGACGGTTGATATAACTTTCAACCACTTCGCGGCGGGCTCCCGGGCGTGCACCAGAGATGGCATCGCAAGCCTGAACAATAGGGGCAATGAGCGAAGTCATTTCGATGTCTTCGTGGTGAGCACCAATGGCGTTTACAATTTCGGGATGTTCCTTGAATTTCTCGGCCAGTTTCATACCCAGCTGTGCATGCGGCAGATCGGGTTCATTATCCGGAACTTTTCCGATATCGTGTAACAGACCGGCGCGTTTGGCCATTTTTGGATTCAGACCGAGTTCGGCAGCCATGGTGGCGCAGAGGTTGGCCACTTCTTTACTGTGCTGCAACAGGTTCTGGCCATACGATGAGCGGTATTTCATCTTTCCGACCAGGCGCATCAATTCATTATTCATGTTATGAATACCTAAATCAATGAGTGTCTTCTTGCCGGTTTCGATAATTTCCTGCTCAATATTGGCTTTCACTTTGGCCACCACTTCT